>NZ_JAUBTO010000140.1:0-20742 GCF_036702495.1 Microcoleus sp. C2D2
TTTTTTTACCATCTGGAGCAATTCATTTGTGCTCTAGTGTAACACACTTTTAAGACTGACACCCTGTTGTTGGGGTTGAACATGACCAGTCTTTTGTTTTTGTTTTAAAATTTTTTTAATAAACCCTTTACTTACATCAAATCTGGCGGCTACTTTCCTAATTGATGTATCATCTTGTTCATAACTTTTAACTATTTTATCACGAAACTCGCTCGAATCAGGTTTCATTTTTTTTTCTTATGTACTGAATGCACTGTATTATATATACATGGAATATGCGGTATTTTAGGCTGCCATCTTCGTTATATTCAAGTTCATGATATTTTCCCCCTAACCCTAAGTCGTCAAGACATCGTTGGTAGTTTTTGGCTCCCATATCGAAAGGGTTAGTCCTGTTCAATCTTGCCCATTCAGCTATCTTTAGCTGGTTAGTTACCCCTCTCCGCATCGGCTACGGTTTTGACAATCCAATCAAACATTTTTTTCCTATAAGCTGTATCTCACTCTACCTCTCTAGATTAGCTATATATTCACCTATAGGCCATCAAACATTTTTTTTCCTCTAAGCTGTATCTCACCCCTAACTCGGACGATCGCCCGTAACACCCCTGACCGATCGCGCTACAATTGTGGATCGGGATAAAAACGGCTGATTAGGAAAGTAGAGGAGTAGGTGCTATGGCTACAAGTCGTCGCATTGAGCGTGTAGCTTCAATGGTTAAACGGGAAGTCAGCCTGATGTTGCTGAATGGAATCAAGGACGACCGGGTAGGTGCCGGTATGGTTAGCGTTACCGATGTAATTGTTTCGGGAGACCTTCAGCATACAAAAATTTTTGTCAGCATCTACGGTACTGATGAGGCAAAGGCTGAGACTATGGAGGGTTTGAAATCTGCAACTAGCTACGTCCGCAGCCAGTTGGGCCAACGATTGCAACTGCGTCGGACGCCGGAAGTGATTTTTCTCGAAGACCATTCTTTGGAACGGGGCGATAAAATGCTGATACTGCTGAATCAGCTTTCTGCAGATCGCAAACCGGATATTCTAGATGGGGAGGAAGAATTTGCTGGCGATGAAATTGACGAAACAGATGAGGATTAGTGTCTGAAGCCAGTCAACAGTTAACAGTCATTAGTCATTAGTCATTAGTCATTAGTTAACAATTACCAAGACGATGAAATTGACGAAACAGATGAGGATTAGTGCCTGAAGCCAGTCAACAGTTAACAGTTAACACTCAACACTCAACACTCAACACTCAACACTCAACAATTCCCAATTACCCATGATTGACAATCTTTCCTTACCAGAACTGGTGGCCCAGATGTTCGTGGTGCGCGCTTCAGGCTACTTGTTCGACCACCAAATTCGCTACCCTTCATGGGAACCAACTGCTAGCAAACTCCGCTATTATCTGGAAAAGTTGGGCGTCGGCGGTGTGATTTTGGTGGGGGGAAGTGCTGCGGAGTTGGCGGTTCGATCGCACCAATTGCAGTCTTGGGCTAAGTTTCCGCTGCTGCTGGCGGCTGATATTGAGGAAGGTGTCGGCCAGCGGTTCGCGGGGGCGACTTGGTTCGGGCCGCCGATGGCAATTGCCCAAGTGGCGCAGCATGATTCAGAAGCGGCCGATCGATATGCTGAACAAATGGGCGCTGTCACTGCGATCGAAGCGAGGGCGATCGGTCTGAATTGGATTCTCGGACCAGTGGTTGATGTTAACAACAATCCCGACAATCCTGTAATTAACGTCCGCGCTTTTGGCGAGACACCGGAAATTGTCGGAAAATTAGCTGCTGCTTTTATTCGCGGCGCAGCCCAACACCCGGTTTTGACTACTGCTAAGCATTTTCCCGGCCACGGAGACACGGCGGTTGATTCTCACTTGGAATTGCCGGTTTTGCCGCATTCGCCAGCGAGATTGGCAAGAGTTGAGTTGCCTCCTTTTGTTGAGGCGATCGCCGCTCATACCGATGCTGTGATGAGTGCTCACTTGCTGATTCCGGCTTGGGATGCCGAGTTTCCTGCTACTCTTTCTCGCAAAATTTTGATCGGGAAGCTGCGACAAGAGTTGGGATTTGAAGGTTTGATCGTGACGGATGCTTTGGTCATGGGTGCGATCGCCAATAAGTACGGCCCTAATGAAGCTGCTGTTTTGGCTGCTGAGGCTGGTGCTGATGTTTTGCTGATGCCGCTTGACCCGGAAGGGGCGATTCTCGCTGTCTGCGAAGCTGTCACTCAAGGGCGGCTTTGCATAGCACAAATCAAGGAATCTGTCAAGCGAATTTGGAAGGCGAAAATAAAGGTGGGTTTGCCGATTTCTGACCCCCCCCAACCCCCCCTTGCTAAGGGGGGGAGCAAGAATCTAGAGTCGATCGACTTAAGTTTGCTGGCAAATCCACAGGCAAGGTCAACTGCTGCGGATATTTTGCGAGATTCTTTGAAATTTGGAGGTTCTCTGCCTTTAATTGCGAAAAAGCCCGCAGAAAACCAGCTTTTGCGGAATTTGATTATTGTAGATGATGTTTTGGGATGCGAGTTTTTGGGCAAGCACACTCCGGCTTGCGCCCTTCCCGAACAGTTTGGTTACGAATTGCAACTGATTGACGATCGCACAGGGGCGATCGCTGATAATACAGGTGCAGAGCATTTTTCTCCGACACTGCTGCAAATTTTCATTCGCGGCAATTGCTTCCGAGGCAGTGCTGGTTTGACCGAAGCAGCTCAAGATTGGTTTAAGAAATTATTAAACACCGGAGAACTGCAAGCCGTCTTAATTTACGGCAGTCCCTACGTTTTAGAGCAATTTTTGCCACACTTGCCTCCGAGTATTCCTTATGTATTTTGTTTTGGGCAGATGCCGGCCGCGCAATCTCTAGCTATGGAATTGCTATTCGGCATTGAGGCAACGGGCAATGCTTGAGCTGCCCGACTCCTGAATCCTTTCTCTGCTGCTGCGTCAGGACTTAAATTTATAAACCCGGTTTCTCGCAAGAAATTTTGCCTTTGGCAGGGAAGCATCCAGAAACCGGCAATCGGGCTCTGGTGCCTAAGTCCTGAATAGATACCAGTTTCAAAAAAGAATGCAACTGTAGGCGCGTGCTGCAAACCCATATCCAGTCAGTCATTCCCAATTCTCAAATCTATAATCGCTCGACGGGGGCGCGACTCGACGGATCTGCGATCGCGATCGCCGAACCTCTGACCCCCAAGTCGAAAATCTCAAATGGTATGAGCTTTGCAACAGATTTGCCTGTTAGCAGGCTAAATGGCTCGCGTCTATCAATCTTTAGACAGATCCGATCGCTACTTATCATTGTTAGAATTTTTAACTTAAGCGTAATGAATTGTATACCTCTATACTGAAAAAATTTAACTTACATATCCGGAATTTTGGATTATATTATTAAAAAGGTCATAATTTTTTTTTTACTAAAACCTTGAGGGCGCATTATGATTCAGTCAACTATCAAAATCCAATACTCTTTAGATGTCATCCAGGATGAAGCCCGCCACCTCGTGCACGAGGGCGTGCTGAGCCGCCAACAGCCTATCTACACGCTGTGCCAATTCATTCCGCCCCGGGAATGGGCTTGCGTGGAGTGCGAGTTAGAAAAATGCGACTTCTTGCTGCGCGATCGTATCGCCGACTTGATCGGTTCTGAAAAATGGGACAACGACTAAATTGGGGTTTTCTTAAATAGACCTCTGGCAAAAGTCCTTTTCATAAATTTATTGGACGGGCAAGATGCCCATCCCACAAGAAAAAATAACTCTTGTGGGATGGGCATCTTGCCCGTCCTCGTTATTTTTGCAAGAGGTCTAATAAGTTTGCCAGTCAGTTTCCAAGTAAATTCCCGCTGTGTTAAAGACTCTTGATTCTTTAATCCTGGGAATTTTCGGCGCGCAATTTTTCCAACTCGACCCTGAGGGCTGCCATGTGTGCAGTTAATTCTTGAATCTCTAGCTTTACGTCAGGTTGTACAACCGAGTCGGGAGGAGCGTCCGTGGCTGCATCGGATTGCTTGGGTGAGACGGATTCGCTGTCTGCATTCTCCCGACTACCCGGTTGAGAGAAAATAGTATCTACAAAATTCCGGGCTTCTCGATCGGTCATTTCTCCTTTTTCCAGCAATTCCGATGCTAGCTCGCCCAAATCAGACTTCAGTTTATCAAGATTTTCTTCTCGCTTTAGCGGATCTTGCAATGTCTCAATTAAAAAGGAAGTTGCACCTAAAGTTAGGTGAAATCCTGTTTGCAGCATTTGAGGCAGGTTGTCGGGATTCATCTAAAAATGCCGCTAGAAGGTTTTTCTGAGTTTTTGGTTCGCCCGTTGCTCCCAAGTCGGCGCCCTCTGCCGCTTGGGAGCGGGAAGATCCGCAGTTGTGGGTCGCGATCGCGCCGAGCCAGGAACGATCGGTCTTTGAGAGAATACTTTTTTTTGGGCGGATACTAATTGTATCATTACTTCGGAAATTGATAAATGTCAACTGTAAATTTTTGTAACTATAAATAGAAACCTCCCCACTCGAAAAATCAGTCGATTTTAGATTTTAGATTTTAGATTTTAGATTGAATAGGAATTACGCACTGCCACCCTGAGAAACCGGGCTTTTTACCGAGACTTGCCTGCTGCAACGAAATATTGCTGTAAAAAAACCGGGTTTCGGAGCACCAGCGCGTCTAGAAATGTTGAATCGAGTTAAGGATACAGCGCCTCACCTGTGGATGGGTCAAATATAAATAGTCGATCGAAGTCAAGCTGTACCCTCAGCCGATCGCCCGATCGCCAGCGAACACTCGCAGGTACTTGCACCTGTACAGTAGTTTCAGCGCTCAACAAAGGCAAACTCGCCCGGATTAAAGTTTCTCGCCCCAGAGGTTCCACTACTTTTACCTCTAAATCAAGAGGGACTTTTTCTAATGCCCAAACATCGGTTTTCAAATCATCTTCTGCTGTTTGTGGCGTAAAGATTTCTATATTTTCAGGACGGATGCCCAATTCTAATCCTTGTCCTTCTCTCGGCTGCAATTTTTTCTGAATCGAGGGCGGACAGGCTAAATGTTGATTTCCCACTAGAAAAGATTCGTTAGTATAAGTTGCAGGCAAAATGTTCATGGCGGGATTGCCTAAAAATGTGGCAACCATGCGGTTAGCTGGTTTGGCATAAATGCTTTGCGGCTCTCCAATTTGTTGAATTTTTCCCTTATTTAAGACTACAATCTTATCAGCTAAAGTCATCGCTTCCACTTGGTCGTGGGTGACGTAAACTGTGGTAATTCCCAGCCGTTGATGCAGTTGTTTGAGTTCTGCTCTAGTGTCGTCTCGCAGTTGAGCATCGAGGTTAGAAAGCGGTTCATCTAAAAGGAATACTTTCGGTTCGCGGGCGATCGCCCTTCCCAGTGCTACCCGCTGCTGCTGTCCGCCTGATAGCTGTTTGGGCTTACGCTTCAGGAGGTGATCGATCGAGAGCGATCGGGCTACTGTTTCGACTCGTTCTTGAATTTTAGTCGGGTCAACATTCCGCATCCGCAATCCAAAAGCCAGATTTTCCGCGACAGTCATGTGCGGGTAAAGCGCGTAATTTTGAAACACCATTGCAACGTCCCGCTGTCTCGCCGGAATGTTGTTAACTAAATTATCTCCGATGTAAAGATTACCGGAAGTTGCTGTTTCTAAACCTGCAATTGTCCGCATAATTGTCGATTTTCCGCAGCCGGAAGGCCCGACTAATACCCAAAATTCCCCGTCCGGGATTTTGAAGCTGATGTTTTCGATCGCGGTGACGTTTTGGTAGCGTCGGGTAATATTTTCTAAGCGAACATTTGCCATTTTGTGACTGTAATTGGTAATTGATAATTAGTGATTTTTACCTTCAGTCTTCAGCCTTCAGAAAACTGTTCCCATTCTAAAACTGTGCGGTCTAATTCTTCAACTATAGGCGTTAACTCAGCTTGGCGGAATGCTTCTACTAAAGAACGATAATACCAGAGAGAACCGTCTTTGCCACCTTTGAGGCGTTCCCAAACACAGTCGCCCAATTGACGGGAATCTTTCAGGATCGATCGAACATTATAAAGTTTATCAGCAGCCGAGACTAATCTCACTGAGCCAGAAGCTGTAGAAATGCGATCGATATAAGCTTGTTTTCGCTGTCGCCAAGGGGGTTTCGGCGTCTCGTCACTGTCGGTACAGCCGTCTACAATCGCTGTGACGGTATCGCCAAAGTGGCGGCGGATCGCGAGAGCGGGTGGTGGCGCCGCCTCGATTATCGATCGCCGGAGTGAAGCAAAGCGGCGATCGCCTCATCTTCATTTGCCCCATATTCTAAAGCTATACTAAGCTGTTGTGCATTTAAATTGTATATTTCGAGTCCCGATCAAAAATCGTCAAATCCTCTCCCCCTCTCCCCTTCACCCCCTCTCCCTCTCTAATACCATAGGCAATCTAGATGCAACACAGCTTAGCAGTGCCCAACAAATGGGCAATCTAGGGAACCCCGGAACCTTTGCGGACTTGGGTAGCGTGCAATTCCGTGGCATAGGTGAGGGCTTCTGAAAAACGGTTTGAGAGAATCATGAAAGTCACCTTTCTGAATTGCTATGATATATAAATTGTCGGGCTAAGTTGAAAAGACAAAATCTACCAAGTTCAATCATGTCATTAAATGCGCTCGATAGCGATCGTGTGTAAACTTAAAATCATCAAAAAGAGGTGGCGCTTGTGACAGTTACTACAATTTCACCCAAAAATGCCGACAAAAAATTAGAGCCAGAATCACAGCCCAAAATAGAAGTTATACCAGAAATACACCCAGAATCTGAGCAAGGAAAAGTCATACCTCTTGAAGAGTTTTTAGTCAAGCCTGCTGATAGAATGGAATGGGTTGACGGCAACTTAGTGGAGAAAACAGGAATGACATTCAAGCATGGTCTCGCTCAAGTTAATCTAGCTACTTCCTGGAAAAATTACAAAAATTCCAGCGGACAGGGAGGAGAAGTTGTTACAGAAGTCCTTTGCCGCACTAGCAAGCAGGGTCGCCGTCCCGATGTTGCTTACATTACTCCTGAACTGCTGCCAGAATCAGGTAATTTTACAGCATTTTCCCAAAGTTTTCCTTTGATAGCGGAAGTTGCTTCCCCCGAAGATAGCGGCGAAGAGTTATTTGCGAAAGCTCAGGAATATTTGGAATCGGGATGTTTAGAAGTTTGGTTGCTATTTCCTGAAGCTAGATTAATATTTGTGAATGCAGGGCAAAGTTGGCTGTTGTTTAATGCAGATGAAGTTGTTAACACTCAAACTGTACTTGCAGGCTTTAGCGTAGCAGTCAGTCAATTGTTGGCTTGAGGAATTTGTTAAACTAATTTATTAAAACCATAAAAACTTAATAAAAAAATAAATTTCAGGTGATAAATTTTAGGTTAAGACTTGGTTTAATGAGAAGGTGGGAGGGTTTAAATCGAGTTGAAGATAGCTCAAACTACAGATAACGAAAGAAGTATTGATACAGTCGAGCGCGATCGATATATAAAGTTTCGCTTTTTCCAATCAACGTCAAAGACATTTTTCTGGGTTTGAAAGAGTCGGCAACTTGACTTTATGATAATGGACAGGTAATCAATTTTTATGCGTCTGTTACCCGTTTGATTTTGCCGAGTTATGGCCTTTACTCAGGAACCAAAGCAGCGGTATAGTTGTTAACAGGGGTGTTTGCAAAAGAAGTCGGAGCGGGGGCATCAAAGTTAATTATTTTTCTCCAAAACCTACAAATACTGACTTGTTTCTAGATTGTAAAGTGGTTTAATATTCTAACCACTATAATTAAGGTATCTCTAAGGGTGGTATCTGTCCATGCCCAAGCCCGATGTATTTATTACGTTTGGCGTCACTCCAGAACAGAAAAAATTACTAAAGAAATATTGCCCGCCAGAAGTGAAAAATCAAACCTGTTGTGCTAAGAGATCGGATTAGGTGACTGACGCGTAGACTAAAAAGGACTGACCCTTTACGGTCAGCAGATTCCTCCCACGACTAGAAGCCCTCGGCTTTCTATGCGATTTTCTATAAGCGGTAGTCTTCGATGGAAATGGGGTTGAGAGATTTTTGGTGGAGTGCGTGCGATCGCCTTTAAATTTGAGCCAGAACGATCGCCCGATCGACTAAAAATCACACTCCGCTAATAGATCGCCCGCCGATCGCAGTCTCCGGGCCACTCCACCAATCAAGGGAACATCAACCAACTCAGCAATTGTTGCACTTGGGCGAACAAGAGAAAACCACTCGCAACTTGCTAATGCGACTGCTTGTTGGAGGTACGACATTAATTGTTAGCGTCGGTGTCTAGCCAGGAATTTAAGCGCCTTGAAAGACCCTACCAAGGTGGATTGAACATCAAGCTAGCAATTCCTCAAGTCTATTTTCCATACAAGCAACTAGCATTTCTATGTCAAACTCATCCCTGAATCTATCTAAACCTAAGTACAAACTTTCCCTGCGATCGCTCTTGATAGTCCCGTTTGTACTGCAAATCTTCGTAGCAGTTGGACTAACGGGATATTTTTCCCTGCGGAATGGACAGAAGGCAGTCAATGATGTTGCCACTCAGTTACGTCAAGAGATGAGCGATCGCCTCAACCTGCAAGTTCTGAACTATTTGGAACAACCTTATATTGCCGGACAAGTAATTGTGGCTGCGGCTCAGGAGAAACAGTTAGATTTAACCGATGTAGCGAAACTGGAGCAGATGCTCTGGCGGTTAGTCAGGCAAGACCTCATCGAACAAATGACGATTGCCAAGCCTGACGGCACGAGCGTCTCGATAGAGGAGCTAATAGATGGAAGTATCGTTTCTCGGATTGGTAGCAAAGCGAATCTCCCGCAGCGCTCAATTTATAGCCTAGACGATCGAGGCCAACAGATTGCCCTGATCGAAACTCAACCAGATTTTAATCCACTCAAACGACGTTGGTATACGCTTGCACAGGAAACCGGAAAACCAGCCTGGACAAAGCCCTTCCTAGGCAAGAGCACTAAAGAGGCTGCAATTTCCCTATACCAGCCAATCTATAGCGAGGAGGGAACGTTATTGGGGGTTCAAAATAGTGTCTTTCGGACTAGCAAGATTCATCGCTTTCTGAGTGAGCTAAAGGTAGGGCAGACGGGTCAAACTTTTATTATCGATCGGTCGGGTAATCTGGTTGCAAGTTCAACTATCAAAGAGCCTTACATCATTGACCTGAAAAATGAGGATTTGCAACAAATTCCAGCCGAGAAGTCTGAAAATTCTGTAATTCGTGCCACAGCGCAAGCAATTCTCGATCGGTTTGGCAACTTTACCGCCATTCAACAAAGTCAACAGCTTGATTTTATGCTGGCCAATCAGCGGCAGTTTGTTCAAGTTTCAACCATTCAAGACGAACGAAATATCGACTGGTTGAGCGTCGTTGTGGTGCCTGAATCAGATTTTATGGCACAAATCAATGCCAATACTCGCACCACCATTTTGCTGTGTCTAGGGGCTTTGGCGGTGACGACTACACTGGGTTTGTTAACTTCGCGTTGGATTACAAAACCGATTTTGCAGCTACAAAAAGCCAGTCAGGCTATTAGCTTCGGACAGTTAAATCAAACACTTCAGGTGCAAGGCATTAGTGAATTAGAATCGCTGGCAGATTCCTTTAACCAGATGGCAGGTCAACTCAAAACCTCCTTTATCAAACTGGAAAGTCGGGTTGAGGAACGCACCGCAGAACTGAAAGAAGCAAAACTGGTAGCCGATAGCGCGAACCAAGCAAAAAGCGAATTTCTCGCCAACATGAGCCACGAACTCCGCACTCCCCTCAACGGCATTTTGGGCTATGCTCAAATCCTCAATCGCAGCAGCGCATTGCCAGCAAAAGAACGTCATGGGGTAGAGGTCATTTACCAGTGCGGTTCTCATTTGCTGACGCTGATTAACGATGTGTTGGACTTGTCCAAAATTGAAGCAGGCAAACTAGAACTCACACCTAAAGCGATTCACTTTCCCTCATTCCTCCAAGGTGTGGCTGAAATCTGCCGCATTCGTGCTGACCAAAAAGGCATTGACTTCGTTTACGATCCCGATCCGCAGTTGCCGCATGGGGTTTTTGCCGATGAAAAACGGCTGCGGCAGGTATTACTCAACTTGGTGGGAAATGCGATTAAATTCACCGACAAAGGTGCTGTTACGATCGAGGTTGCCGTAGTTGAGAATCATGCCAATCCGTCCACTCGCTCTTTCAAATTTCAAGTTGAGGATACGGGCGTAGGAATTGCGCCCGATCAATTGGATAAAATTTTTCAGGCTTTTGAACAAGTGGGCGATCGCCAGCGCCAAGCCGAGGGCACGGGTTTAGGACTGGCGATCAGCCAAAGGATTGTCCAACTCATGAACGGACAAATCCAAGTTAAGAGCCAACCCGGAGTCGGAAGTGAGTTCTTTTTTGAGGTGGAACTGGCGATCGCCACCGATTGGGTACAGCAAAACTCCATCACAACAGGAAAACAAATTATTGGTTACGAAGGACAACGACGCAGCATACTTGTGGTAGACGATCGTTGGGAAAACCGAGCCGTTCTAGTCAACTTGTTAGAGCCACTAGGATTCCAACTTAGTGAGGCAGAAAATGGACAAGCAGGATTGGAAAAAATCCGACAGTCTCAACCTGACTTAGTGATTACAGATTTGGTGATGCCAGTGATGGACGGCTTTGAACTGCTCAAACAAATTCGCAGTGCAAATGATTTGCAACACCAGAAGATCGTTGTCTCTTCTGCATCAGTCGCACAAGCCGATCGACAGATGAGTGTAGATGCAGGGGCAAATGATTTCTTAGCAAAGCCAGTGGAAGTTAGTGAATTATTTAACCTCTTAGCCACTCATTTAAAATTGGAGTGGAAATATGAAACGACATCAAGTAATTCTCAGCCATCCACTCCGACGACTGGATTACAAAATTTAGAGATAACTATTTTTCCTGCCACTGTGGAGTTAAAGACGTTACTAGAAATGGCCCAAAAAGGCAATTTAAAACGGCTCCGAGAACACACAGAGCAGATTGCTCTATCTAACCCTCACTACGCTAGTTTTGCCTCACAAGTTATTCAACTTGCGAAGCAATTTAAAGCCGAAGAGATTGAAGACTTGCTGAAACAACACCTCACAAGGGAGAAAGCCGATGTCTAGTCCTGAATTAATTCTGGTGGTGGATGATACCCCTGCAAACTTAGAAGTGGTTTGTGAAACCTTAAGTGATGCGGGGTACGAAGTAGCAACCGCGATCGATGGCGAACGAGCTCTTAAGAGAGTCCAAGCTTATCCTCCCGATCTGATATTGCTGGATGTTCAAATGCCAGGAATTGACGGCTTTGAAACCTGCAAACGTCTGAAGGCAGAGCCGAAAACAGCCAGTATTCCCATCATTTTTATGACCGCTCTCTCCGATGCCCAGAGTAAGGAGAAAGGATTTGTCCTGGGTGCTGTGGACTACATCACCAAACCCTTTCAAGAAAAGGAGATGCTAGCACGGGTCAAAACTCATTTGCAGCTACGACAGTTAACTAAAAATCTCGAACAGCGTGTAGCTGAGCAAACGGCAGATTTAGAAGCAGCACTTATACAACTGCAACAGTCTCAGCTTCATTTAGTCCACAGGGAAAAAATGTCGGCTTTGGGCAATTTAGTGGCGGGTGTCGCCCACGAGATTAATAATCCGCTTGGCTTTATTGTTGGCAATCTGAAACCCGCTAAGGACTATATTAAAGACCTATTTCAAGTGATAGCTCTCTACCAAAAAGAACTCCCTAATCCTAGTGCCACCCTACAGGCAGCCGTGGAGGAAATAGACTTGGAATATTTACAAGAGGATTTACCTAAGTTAATCGATTCGATGCAAGAAGGAGTCGATCGCATTAACGCAATCAGCACGAGTTTAAGAACTTTCTCGCGTTCGGATTGCGATCGCCCCATTCATTGCAATATCCACGACGGCATTGACAGCACGCTCTTGATTCTCAAGCATCGCCTCAAAGCCAACGAATGTCGCCCGTCCATTGAAGTCATCACAGACTATGGCGATCTGCCACAGGTAGAATGCTTTGCCGGACAGTTGAATCAGGTATTTATGAATGTGCTGGCAAATGCGATCGATGCCCTTGAGGAATCAAATAAAGGACGCAGTTTTGCTCAGATCGAAGCCAACCCCAACCAGATTACTGTCAAAACCCAATTGTCCCAATCTCAGGCAGCGATCCGAATTCAGGATAATGGGATTGGCATGACTCCTGCCGTGCAGCAAAAAATCTTTGAGCATCTGTTTACCACCAAAGGCGTGGGGCAAGGAACAGGGCTGGGATTGGCGATCGCTCATCAAATCGTAGTCGAGAAACACTCTGGAACTCTAGAAGTTAACTCAACTTTAGGTGAAGGTACAGAGTTTGTGATTTCAATTCCGGTAAAGGCGATCGCTGTAAAAGACATTCAGGCAAAGATCTGCGTAGACGCAGTATAACAAATCATGGCAGCGGCGGTATAAAGATGATGGGTGATGCTGCAAAGGCGATCTGCCGCCGCTGAACTCAACCGTTGCGATCGATACCATTAACCAAACCATCCCAGTATGCCAGATGAATCATCGCCTCCTTCCTTCCCCAAGCTCTTTAAAGTGCCATTACAGGCGATCCTAATTGTTCCATTTGTTGTTCAAACGGTGGGGACAGTGGGTATTGTCGGTTATCTTTCCTTCAGGAATGGACAGAAGGCAGTGAACGATGTAGCTGCTCAGTTACGCAACGAGACGAGCTCACGCATCGTGCAAAATCTAACTCACTCAACTTTTTCTTTATTCAGCCCCATTATCGACAGAGTATTTACCAAAAGTGCCATAACGATCATTAGCATTCCAATTAGTTCAGTGGAAGAAGGAATTTCCCCTAATTGTATTGAAGATGCTAAAATACCTAGTATTGGTGTTAAGAGAGAACCTAAACCAACTATACCAGCAGGTAAATTTTTTAAAGCATATAGCCAAAGCAACCAAGCCAGAGCGCTTCCTGGAACTACGTTGTAAACTAAAGCGTAAATAAAAGCCGGGGACCAATTAATTGGTGGGAATTGTAGGAAGACATTCACCAAAGCAAGCGGCAAAAATCCAAATAACATTTGCCATGCAGTGAAAGAAAGCAAATCTATCTGCATCTTTTGCTGTAATTTTTTGGTAATGACTGCACTTGTGGCCCAACTAAATCCTGCTAAAACAGCTAGTCCTTTACTGACGACACCACTCGTGGAACTGAAAGGCAGTAATATAAATATTAGTCCAATAAAACTTAAGAAAATCCCAATCCATTGCATCTGACGCAAACGCTCTCCTAAGAAAATCCATGCTAATATAAGTAACCAAAATGACATTGTATATGTCAAAATTGCGGTTTTACCAGCTCCTCCACTAACTAGAGCATAAGTGGCTAAACCAATAAAACCTCCATGCTGCAAAATGCCAACACAAAATGTTGTCCAAATTTCTTTTGGTCTTATTGACTTGCCTAGACAGATCATCACTAAAAATAAACTTAAAGCCCCATAGAATGACCTCAAAGCCGCAAATGTAAAAGGTGAGGCATATTGTACGGCTATTTTCATCATCACCCAGTTGTATCCCCATATACAAGATAAACCAAGTAAGCAGAGAATAGCGATTATTTGAGAATATTTTGACTTTGGCATGATGATATTGGCTAACTTATTTTTTATATCTGTTTTTTGTCTAATTTGGAAAGCGGTTATGGGAAATATTATTTTAAATGCTATTTCCTACCGATTAATTATTAAGTAGGAATTGACATCCTCAGAAACTATTTGAAAAGTTTTTTCTTTATCAAATGCGACGCTTGAATAACTCATACAAGGATGACCGACGATCTATGAACCAGTCTTGCGGATCTAGCATTTGGCGCAGTTCATCCATTTTCCGATATCTCTCTTGATGGAGGTAATGGAGCTCGGCACGATTCGCACAGAGTTTGCCCCAATGTGTAGTCGGATGAAAATCCCGCAGTGCTACTTCTACTTTGCCGAGAATACGCTTAGCGATCGTCTCGCTGGCATATAACGACAAGTGTATAGCTAGGAAATAGTCCCTTGTACCATCGACATCGTAGCAGGGTGACATCAGTTGCCGATCGCTCTTGACGAACCGACATTTAATCCCTGATGGGAGCACTTCATAAAACATCGGAGATTCATCAGCAACGAGCAATAGACTGTCGAGAGCCTCACCAGCGCAATCGATAGGCACAAAGTATTCCGCCTGAAAATATTCGCCAACACCCAGCAAGTCTCGTTTAGAAAGCGTTGAATGATCCGCGATTACATCCCAGTATGTATCTGTAAAAGTCGTTTTCTCCTTAGTACAGATCCCTCCATAACAATGTAGGGCATCTTCATTAAGCAGTGTTCCCCCCATGTACTCTTGCTCATGAGATCGATCGTCTATGCCATTAGCTATCCTGCGAATATACAAGCGTACTGAGTGCCGATCCTTGTCCAGGTTAATCCGTAGCATTGATGAGAACAGGTCTGTGGATCTGACTATTTCGGGCAACAATGGCTTTAATCGCGCCCATCGATCCAACAAGTAGACGCTCTGCTTTAGATAAAACATTTTCACACACCGCAGGGTAACCGTCGCGACGATTCCAAGCACGCCCAAGTGGGTGAACATTTTGACATCATCCAACTTGTAAATTTCGCCCGTTGCTGTGACGATCTCCATAGAGACAAATTGCTGAGATAATATCTGTGCGCCCGATCCGTGAGACGCTGTGGCTGATGCACCTCCTACGGTGACCTTGGTATATGCACTGATGTCGGCTAAAGCAAGCCCCTGAGAGGCTAAGTACAGAATGAGTTCCGAATAGGTAATCCCCGCTTCGACAGTTACCTCCATCGTGTTGAGATTGATTTCGCGTACTTTGTTCATCAAGGTCATGTCAATAAGCAGATCGCAGGTGATGGTAGAGATCAACTGTTCCTGATGCTCTGTTTGGCACGATGCGGATGTTTTGAGGGGATGGGTTTGAGGAAATTGGAATGAGCATCGTTCCCCAAGTACATGAACTCTTTTCTGCTTGCTCGTTTCAAGCATACCAAAAGACTTTATTTTGTCCACCAGTTCACCGAGCGATCTCGGTCTGAAAACTCCTCTTTCGGAATGACTCAAAAAACGGATAGATTGATTGAAATTTAGCAAGTGTGCTTCATTTGTCATCGTTGACATATCTTGCATATTGATTTTTGGCTAAAATAGATTGTATTCCTCGGTGCAGAAAGATAGTTCACAAGGATATCTTTATATTTTCAAATGTCGAGATATCGGCGAGTCCACCTAAACGGTCGATATGAAGCGCCGCCATTCCCGCGCTACGTGCTGCCTCAACCTCAGATGGTGTATCTGACAGGAAGAGAACTTCGGCAGGTCTCGAGCCAATCGTTTCGGCAATTAAACGATAGGAATCAGCCTCGCGTTTCGATCCGGTCGATGTATCGAAATAGCCCGAGAGGATTGGGGTCAAATCTCCTGCTTCGCTAAATCCGAATAGTAATTTCTGCGCCGCAATTGATGCCGATGAGAAGATATAAAGTGCTATCCCAGCGGCGTGCCATTGCCTGAATGCTGTTTGTGCATCGACATAGATATGCCCCTTAAACGTGCCCTCATGAAAGCCTTCAGCCCAAATCATTCCCTGTAAAGTTTTGAGTGGCGCGATCTTCTGGTTTTCATCAATCCAGCGCTCCATCGTTGCAATCGGATCGCTAGGTTCAATTGCTGCAACCTCAGAAAGGATTGCAGCCGTTTTGTCTGGGTGTGCCATGCAATAGCTACCCAGCCTAGAACGAGAATAGGGAAACAGTATTTCGGTAAAGAAAGAACTGCTCGATGTCGTTCCTTCGATATCAGTCAATATTGCGTGTGGCTTTTGGATGTGCTTGAGTGTGGTGTTTTTTTGCATTGTAACCCCATCAAATTTCTACCCTAATGCTGTCTGTCGTTACGATCGCAGACAGTTTTTTTTGAACTGTTAAGTTGATGGGCGAGATTAAACCGAACTACGTAACATTATGTAAACAAGGCTAAATCACCCACGTTTTAGGGATTTAGATACTTTATAATCGTTTAGATAGTTTAGTTTTACAGCACCTACTTACTTATTTCTATCTCGAGCTTGCGCTTCAAGTAACACCTTGCTCAAGTATAGCTTTCTCCTCCCTCCGTCCGCATTAATTTTCTGTTTGGGAAAAGGGTAGTCGCAACGATCGCGCTTTTTGAGCTCCTTAGTCTCAACTCCAATAATTTAGGGCTTCCTGAATAAGCGATCGCTTTCTGGCGATCGGGAGCGAGCGATATATTCAAGCTCGATTTAAGATAAGTTCTTCATGCATTATCCTTTTTTTTTCAGGTGGGCTTGCGCTGGTTTCTCGCATTTTCTTGACCATTCCTTCGTTCACTTTATTAATTAGATTCTCACTAATTCGTTGTCTAAAATGAACGGCGGGGCGATGGGTCAAATGGCAGTTTATTACTGTATATTGATTGACCGATAAAGTATTGCAGATAGGGGTTTCCCCGGATTTGTTCGACAGTTGAGCGATAGCTAATTCCCAATTTTTCTTTAATAATTAATGCTCCCAACGCCATCCGAAAGGATTTGGCCCTTAAGCCGATAACTGTCGTGAAGTTTTCAGCATATTCTGCTTCAAACTCTGACCACGGGATTATTTCGGCCATTTTTACCCAACGGTTGAAGGAGTGACAACCTTCCTCCGAAGGGCAGTTCAAACTCGGATGGGCGGCTTGGGGCAAGCTCAACTTTTCGGTACGCGATCGCAGATAGTCTACCTCGTGTTTTGACCTATTTTACCTGTTTTCACGGCGATCTGCTCTGACCGCGGGATTATTTCTGCCATTTTTACCCAACGGTTGAAGGAGTGACAACCTTCCTCCCAAGGGCAGTTCAAACTCGGATGGGGGGATTGGGGCAAGCTCAAATTTTCGGTACACGATCGCACACGGGTGAAAACTCATTTGCAGCTACGACAGTTAACTAAAAATCTCGAACAGCGCGTAGCTGAGCAAACGGCAGATTTAGAAGCAGCACTTACACAACTGCAACAGTCTCAGCTTCATTTAGTCCACAGGGAAAAAATGTCGGCTTTGGGCAATTTAGTGGCGGGTATCGCCCACGAGATTAATAATCCGCTTGGCTTTATTGTTGGCAATCTGAAACCCGCTAAGGACTATATTAAAGACCTGTTTCAAGTGATAGCTCTCTACCAAAAAGAACTCGCCGATCCAAGTGCTTTGTAGGGGAGGGTTCGCCAACAATACCTGCCAACAATCTCCCATCTCAAAAACCCGCCCCGACCGGGATATTATGGTTAATCGATCGCATTAACGCAATCAGCACGAGTTTAAGAACTTTCTCGCGTTCGGATTGCGAGATCCCCATTCCTTACAATATCCAGCACGGGATTCACAGCACAATCTTGATTCTCAAGCATCGCCTCAAAGCCAACGAATGTCGCCCGTCCATTCAAGTCATCACAGACTATGGCGATCTGCCACAGGTAGAATGCTTTGCCGGACAGTTGAATCAGGTATTTATGAATCTGCTGGCAAATGCGATCGATGCCCTTGAGGAATCAAATAAAGGACGCAGTTTTGCTCAGATCGAAGCCAAACCCAACCAGATTACTGTCAAAACCCAATTGTCTCAATCTCAGGCAGCGATAGGAATTCAGGATAATGGGATTGGCATGACTCCTGCCGTGAAGCAAAAAATCTTTGAGCATCTATTTACCACCAAAGGCGTGGGGCAAGGAACAGGGATGGGATTGGCGATCGCTCATCAAATCGTAGTCGAGAAACACTCTGGAACTCTAGAAGTTAACTCAACTTTAGGTGAAGGTACAGAGTTTGTGATTTCAATTCCGCTCAAGGCGATCGCTGTAAAAGACATTCAAGCAAAGATCTGCGTAGACGGAGTATAACAAATCGTTGCAGCGGCGGTATAAAGATGATGGGTGATGCTGCAATGGTGATCTGCCCCCGCTGAACTCAACCGTTGTTATCGATACCATTAACGGAACAATGCCAGTATGCCAGATGAATCATCGCCTCCTTCCTTCCCCAAGCTCTTTAAAGTGCCATTACAGGCGATCCTAATTGTCCCATTCGTTATTCAAACTGTGGGGACAGTGGGTATTGTCGGTTATCTTTCCTTCAGGAATGGACAGAAGGCAGTG
Source organism: Microcoleus sp. C2D2 (assembly GCF_036702495.1). Taxonomy (NCBI): domain Bacteria; kingdom Bacillati; phylum Cyanobacteriota; class Cyanophyceae; order Oscillatoriales; family Microcoleaceae; genus Microcoleus; species Microcoleus sp. C2D2. Next base: position 18,321 of record NZ_JAUBTO010000140.1, read on the forward strand.
AACGATGTAGCTGCTCAGTTACGCAACGAGACGAGCTCACGCATCGCGCAAAATCTAACTCACTTGGTTGCCACTCCTTTTCAAGCGTTTGAAAGTTATGAAGCTGCACTAAGCCAAAACCGGATCGACCTTAATAACGGAAGGGATATAGAGAAGTTCCTGTGGCGACAACTTCCTGCTTTTAGGAATCTCAGCCTGACAGCGTTGATTACAACCAACCAAGAGTTTTTTGGGGCTGAGCGGCAAGATGATGGTGCGATCGTGATCCGCACTTCTGAAGGAGAAAATAACCGTGCGCTGACAACCTACCGTACTAACTCAAGTGGCGAGAGACTCGAAGTCATCAACGCAGGCAAGCCGAACTTTGACCCGCGCAAACGGCCCTACTACAAAATTCCCGTCGAACAAAAGCAAGCAACCTGGGGAAAAGTGTTTCCGCACATCAGTGGCAAAACGATGTATATTGCCCCTGGCAAACCCATATACAACTGGGCAGGTGAGCTGCAAGGCGTGTGGATGGCGAGCTTAAATTTGTCAATGATTGGGGATTTTCTCAGAACCCTCAAAATAGGCACTACCGGACAAAGTTTTATTCTAGAGCGCTCTGGAAAATTGATTGCCACCTCTACAGGCGAAAAACCGTTCCGATATCATGCAGACAAAGTTGTGCAACTGCCAGAACAGCGGGTTGAACGACTCAATGCGATCGATAGCGAAAATTTTACCACTCAAAAAACCAGCCAGTTTTTGCTAGAGAAGTTTCAAGATTTCGACCTGATCCAGGGATTTCAGCAGCTTGAGTTTTCCATTAACGGTACGCGCCAGTTCGTGCAAGTTACTCGTTTTCTCGATGGCAGGGGCATTGACTGGCTGGTGGTTGTCACTGTTCCAGAATCAGACTTTATGGGACAAATTAATGCCAATACTCAAAGTACGATTTTGTTAAGTCTACTGGCGCTAGCTATTTCTCTGGGAATTGGCATACTCACCAGTCGCTGGATTACTCAACCGATTTTGCAGCTAAATCAAGCATCGTCGGCAATGGCTGCCGGATCTCTGGACCAAGCGGTGACAGAATCATCCGTGTATGAGTTGCAACAACTCACGCAGTCCTTTAACCGTATGGCTCAACAGTTACAGGAATCATTTAACAGGCTGGAACAAGCCAATGAACAATTAGAGCATCGAGTCGAAGAACGCACGGCCCAGCTAAAAGCGGCAAAGCATGAAGTTGAAACTGCCCTCAGAGAACTACAACTGGCCCAGACTAAACTGATTCAAAGCGAGAAAATGTCGAGTTTGGGGCTGCTAGTTGCCGGAGTTGCCCATGAAATCAATAACCCCGTGAATTTCATCTATGGCAATCTCCGTCATGCCGATGAATACACTCAAGAACTCTTAAAACTCGTGCAAGCCTACCAGACTTATTACCCCGAACCTCCAGAAGCGATCGCACAGCAGTCAGAGGCGATGGATTTAGATTTTATAGTTAAGGATCTATCTAAGCTAATCGAATCAATGAAAGAGGGGGCGCGACGAATTCGACAAATTGTCTTAGCATTACGAACATTCTCTCGACTGGATGAAGCAGAAGTTAAAGCAATCAATATCCATGATGGCATTGATAGCACGCTGGTTATTCTGGGTAACCGTCTCAAGCCCAATCTGAATCATTCAAAAATAGAAATCCTGCGAAACTATGGTTCTCTTCCCCTGGTGGAGTGCTATCCGGGACCGCTCAATCAGGTTTTTATGAACATCTTATCTAACGCCATTGACGCCATTGAAATCGCGATCGAGGATGGACAACAAATTACTCCCACAATCTCCATTGATACGGATCTCATCGACGAGACTTGGGTTCAGATCCGAATTAGGGATAACGGCAACGGCATTCCAGAAGCTATCAAACAGAAAATCTTTGACCCCTTCTTTACAACCAAGCCGATTGGAAGTGGCACTGGCATGGGGCTGGCAATTAGTTATCAAATCGTCACTGACCGACATCAGGGCGCTTTAAGTTGCAGATCGCAATCTGGAGAAGGCACGGAGTTTGTAATTGAAATTCCCCTCAAACAGAAGTTGAGACATTAGCAGCTATGTAGAGAGTGAGTAGTTGTCATTGACTCGTGCGATCGCACGGCACTGAAGTGGATGAAACAAGCTACAAAGGACTGGTTCACAACAGCAAGATGACCGTGATTAAATGTTCTTTATTCCTTGGCTGCATTCTATCTCAACTCTCGAAGTGTTCCGCCCGTTAGCGCAGCCCGGGCGAGACGATCGCTCCTTCAAACTATCCAAACTATTGATATAGTAGTACGCGGTGCAAAAAACGGTAAACCGTCAGGAACCTCAGCTATCAGGCATGAGGCTTGAAGGAGAAATCTAACAAGCCGTTCCCCTAGGGCCTCAGTCTTAA
>NZ_JAUBTO010000141.1:0-20583 GCF_036702495.1 Microcoleus sp. C2D2
CGGGGGGCAAGTTTCTCGGATACAGGTTTTTTATTTCTGGACGGATGAATCCGGGGGCTTGTATCCTGGATGCTTTCCAATACGCTTGGGTTAAAAATATTTATTCCGGGCGAGATCCCCCTCGCATCCCCCTTAATACGGGGGACGCAAGAGTAAGTTCTTGTCCCCCCCTTTTTAAGGGGGGCTAGGGGGGATCGATCTTAACTGAACCGTATTGGGATGCTTTCGGTCATTTCGAGCCTGGTTTTTTAAGCTGAATATTTTAAATACCATGCAGTCTCTAGGAAGTGAATTAAAAAGAGACGAAACAACATTGGTATTAGTCAGCGGTAAGCGAGCAATTACGAAAGAATGGAGATTTTTTGTTTATAAAAATCAAATTATTACAGGTTCTCTGTATTTAGTTGGAGAAGAAAGAGTTGATGAAACACTGGGGGGAGGATATTTAGAAAACTATCTTAGTGAAGTTTTCTGTCCAAGTGAGTTGGTATCCAGAATCTGTCTGCACGATCGATATCTGCGAGTCAGAGGGAGAGCTTTATGTCTGGGAACTTGGTTCTTTTAGCTGTGCTGGAGAATATGCTTGTGATTTGAGTGCGATCGTCGAATTTGGTACAAAAGCAGCTTGGGAAGATTACGAAGCAGTCAATCAATTTTAGATTAGCCAGATTCCAGATTTCTTAAAGAAGTCTGGGATCTAACAGCAGGTGTCATCCATGTAATCTGATGCTCAGGAAATAGCTTGAGATTCCTGATAAGTAGGGAAATCGATATAACCTTCAGGCCCAAAAGAATACCAGACAGCCACTTCAGCAGGCGGATTGAGTTGCCAACCATTAGTAAAACGCTCTACCAAATCCGGATTGCTGATAAAATTCCGACCAAAAGCAATTAAATCCGCAACTTGGCTGCTCAGGGCCGTTTCAGCCTGTTCTTGAGTATATCCGCAGTTGCCGACGAGCGGCCCTGCAAACACATCGCGAAATTCACCTATCATCATCGGCGTTCCCAATTCGTGAAAGCCATAAGCCACACCTTCCACCAAGTGAAGGTAAGCTAAACCACAGGCATTTAACTGCCCCGCGACATATAGAAAATCTTCGCGATAATTGGGAGAACCCATATCATTGATAGCACTATTGGGAGAAAATTTAACTCCCACTCGGTTTGCCGGAAATACTGCGATCGTCGCCTCCACAATTTCCTTAAGAAAACGGTAGCGATTTTCAACGGGGCCGCCATAGGAATCAGTTCGGTGATTGGTTTTTGTTTGCAGAAATGTGTCAATAAGATAGCCGCCAGCCGCGTGAATTTCTAGACCGTCAAAACCTGCAATTTTTGCTCTTTCAGCCGCCTTTCGATAATCTTCTACAACCAGCGAGATTTCATCGATTTCTAGAGCGCGGGGAGTTTCGTAGGGTTGTTTGCCTAGAGGTGTATGAATGCCTTCTCCGTTTATTTTGATGGCAGAGGGTGCAACTGGCAATTGATTGTTTTCCTGAAAACTGCTGTGGGAAGCCCGCCCGCAGTGCCAAAGCTGCATGAAAATCGGCGTTTCGCGGGCATGAACCGCAGTCACAACTTGTTTCCAAGCTTCGCCTTGCTCGTCTGAATAAATACCGGGCGTATTGAGCCAACCATTAGCTTGAGTAGAAATCACTGTGGCTTCTGTAATGATTAAACCAGCGGATGCCCGCTGAGCGTAATACTCTGCCATCAAGGCGTTGGGCATCCGCGCTTCACCGGCTCGGGATCTCGTCAGGGGTGCCATGACTACCCGGTTTTTTAAGGGTAAATCTCCGAGTTTGAATGGACTCAGTAGAAGTGGAGAAGTTGTTTTGGGATTCATGGTTTTGGTATTTTGTCAACTCAAAAATGAGGGAAGTTCAGAGTTCGATCGCGAATGACAATAACTTGAATCGCCCGCCATGCTAACGACATCACATATTGACGATCGATTATCGCTGGTTGCCCGATCGCCACTTCTTAAAGAAATCTGGGAGCTAACAGCAGGTGTCATCCATGTAATCTGATGCTCAGGAAATAGCTTGAGATTCCTGATAGGTAGGGAAATCGATATAACCTTCAGGCCCAAAAGAATACCAGACGCCCACTTCAGCAGGCGGATTGAGCGGCCAATTATTACTAAAACGCTCTACCAAATCCGGATTGCTGATAAAATCCCGACCAAAAGCAATTAAATCCGCAACTTGGCTGCTCAGGGCCGTTTCAGCCTGTTCTTGAGTATATCCGCCGTTGCCGACGAGCACACCTGCAAACACATCGCGAAACTCGCCTATCATCATCGGCTTTCCCAATTCGTGAAGAAAGCCATAACCCACATTGTCCACCAAGTGAAGGTAAGCTAAACCACAGGCATTTAACTGCCCCGCGAAATACAGAAAATCTTCGCGATAACTGGGAGAACCCATATCATTGAAAACACTATCGGGAGAAAGTCTAACTCCCACTCGGTTTGCCGGAAATACTGCGATAATCGCCTCGACAATTTCCTTAAGAAAACGGTAGCGATTTTCAACTGAGCCGCCATAGGAATCAGTTCGGTGATTGGTTTTTGTTTGCAGGAATGTGTCAATAAGAAAGCCGCTAGCCGCGTGAATTTCTACACCGTCAAAACCTGCCATTTTTGCTCGTTCAGCCGCCTGGCGATAATCTTCTACAACCAGCGAGATTTCATCGGTTTCTAGAGCGCGGGGAGTTTCGTAGGGTTGTTTGCCTAGAGGGGTAGGAATGCCTTCTCCGTTTATTTTGATGGCAGAGGGTGCAACTGGCAATTGATTGTTTTCCTGAAAACTGCTGTGGGAAGCCCGCCCGCAGTGCCAAAGCTGCATGAAAATCGACGTTTCGCGGGCATGAACTGCTGTCACGACTTGTTTCCAAGCTTCGCCTTGCTCGTCTGAATAAATACCGGGCGTATTGAGCCAACCATTAGCTTGAGTAGAAATCACTGTGGCTTCTGTAATGATTAAACCAGCGGATACCCGCTGAGTGTAATACTCTGCCATCAAGGCGTTGGGCATCCGCGCTTCACCGGCTCTGCATCTGGTCAGGGGTGCAATGACTACTCGGTTTTTTAAGGGTAAATCTCCGAGTTGGAATGGACTCAGTAGAAGTGGAGAAGTTGTTTTAGTATTCATGATTTTGGTATTTTGTCAACTGAGAAATGAGGGAAGTTCAGAGTTCGATCGCGAATGACGATAACTTGAATCGCCCGCCATGCTAACGGCATCACATTTTCACGATCGATTATCGCTGGTTGCGCGATCGCTCTGAGCTCAAAATGGCGTCGCTGCCTGTAGGTGCAGCGTTTCTCCCAACCGAGGATGCTCAAAGGAAAGTTCCCGGGCGTGCAAGTGTAGGCGGTTCGCAGCAGCCCGACATCCGTAAAGCCGATCGCCCAAAATCGGTATCCCCAACCCTCGAACATCCGCTGCATGAACCCTCAATTGATGCGTGCGTCCCGTCAGCGGGCAAAATTCGATGCGAGTATGATTTCCCTCCTTCGCCATTACCTGAAAGCGAGTAACGCTGGGTTTTCCGCACTCCCAATTGACTTGCTGGTAAGGGCGATTTTCTGGATCGCCCCAAAGTGGGAGATCGATCGTCCCTGTGTCAACATTTACAGTACCGGAAAGCACTGCTTCATAAACTTTGTGAACCTGCTTTTTTTCAAATTGCTGCCTGAGTTGACTGCTGGTTTCTTTGTCGCGCGCCAATAGCAAAATACCCGATGTTTCCCAATCTAAACGGTGCACCGCCGTCAAATCCCAACTATCCGGTAACAAGTTACGCAAACGACTTAAAACACTATCTTGATTTTCCAGATAACGGCCGGGAACTGACAGCAACCCAGAGGGTTTATTGACCGCAATCAACGATTTGTCTTCATAAATAATCGGTAGCATTTGCGTAACGGGCAAGATGCCCGTTCCACAAGAAAAATTATTGCTTGTGGGGAGTAGGGGTTGGGCTTCTAGCCCGCCCGTAAAACCCTCATCCATATTAGAAAGACTCGGATTTTGACCCAATCCTGACAGCAAAAAACCCATCAACGGCTGACACCGATCGCCGCAAGCGCCATAAAATTTTCCCTGAATCTTATCCCCCGATGGCGGCCCCCACCAAAACTCAGCCATTGCCAGGGGTTTCAGATTGTGTACTGCCGCGCAGTGCAGCAATTTTGGCGCGCAGCAGTCGCCGGTGCCAGTGGGAATAGAATTAGTTGGCATCAATGAGGATATCGATCGCGATTTCCCAAAAAAATTTACCAGAGTGTAAGCCGCGTGCATTTGCACCTGAAGTTCGCGGGAAAGTTCTTTTCGCCGCTGTTTCAGCGCCCGCATCTGCCCATCTGCAGCTTCAATTAATTGTTTTAGCGGCTGCAATGTTTCATCCCGCTGCCGTTTCAATTGCCTGCGTTCAATTCCCTCCAAACGGCTTTCTTGATTCAGTTGTTCGAGGGCAATTTCTAGTGTTTCTGCTGCGAGAGTTTGACACACTACCTGGCGTTTTTCGTCTCGCTGCTGCTTGCAATTGCGGTGGCGATCGCTCAAAGCTTGTAATTGCAATTCAAACTCGCCAAATAAGGCTTTATACTGTTGTCGCTGCGGGAGTTGATTCAGGGCAATAAGTTCCTGTTTCATTGCCTCCAATTGAGTTAACGTGCGAGCTTCCTCGAAAGCAACTCGCTCTCGTCCCGGAATCGGAGGCACCCAGCCTTCAACAATGCTGCAACCATTCAGCAGCCCGGAAAATGCTTTGAGTATCCCCTGTTCCCCCGAAGGCACCTCCACCAGCAATATGCCATACATCTTGCCCTCGCGATCGTAGGAACCGTCAGCCGCAAGGTACTGCATCAAACCCCGGGCGAGATCCTCGGACGTTCGAGTGCGCGGCAGTCTCAGCAGCTCGCCGCTTTCAGAACAACGGCCTTGGTACCAATAATTGGGGCTTGAGTCGATCGACCCCGAATCACGATCGGTAAAGCAGTCCGCGAAATCCAAAAGCCTGTGCACCACTAGCATAGTGAACTACCCAGCGCTGACCTTTGGTACAGCGTGAGCTTCTGACTTCAACGGGGATTGCGTTAACTTAGACTTACGTCCCAGTTTCGGACTGACATCCCCTCCATCAGCAGCAGTCCTGGCTCCCAAGACCGATAGCATTCTGATTCCTTCTGCTCTGATATTGGTTGCAGCGTTGCCGTCTCTATCGTGATGAGTACCACAACTAGGGCAAGTCCATGCCCTAACATCTAATGGCATTTCATTCACCTGATAGTGACAATTTGAACAGAGTTTCGAGCTAGGGAACCATCGGTCAATCTCTACCAACACTTTGCCTTCGCGGTCTAGTTTGTAATGCAAGAAATTGACAAACATTCCCCAACCTACATCAAAAATTGCTTGAGCTAGTTTGTGGTTGCGAACCATGCCCTTAACGTGAAGGTTTTCGACTACGATGACTTGGTTATCGTCAACAAGCTTTCTTGACAGCTTATGTAAATAGTCCTGGCGGACATTGCTAATTCGTTCGTGAACCCTAGCCACCAGTTTCCTGGCTTTGGATCTTGACTTGCTTCCTTTCTCCTTTCTGGCTAGTTTTTTCTGTTTTCTTTTGAGGTTGCGTTCGTGTTTTGCTAAATGCTTAGGGTTAGGATATTTAGATGTCTTGATGCCATCATTGACAATCGCAAAATCTTTCAATCCCAAGTCAATTCCTGCAACTTTTCCATCGGTGCTTGCAACTGGTTTGTCTCCTTCTTGTTCTGTCAGCACAGAGGCATAGTATTTCCCTGAAGGAGTAACACTGACGGTTACGGTTTTGATGGTTCCTTCAATCGGTCGATGTAACTTGGCTTTGACAGTGCCGACACGACCGGGAAACTTGAGGGAGCCGTCAACAAGTGTGACTGACTGCGGATAGTGGATTGACTGCCTATTTTTCTTGGCTTTGAATCTAGGGTATTTACCCCTACTTTCAAAAAAGTTCTTGTAAGCAGTTACCAAATTGAGCGTAGTGGCTTGCAGAACCTGAGAGTAACACTCAGACAACCATTGTGTTTCTTCTTGTTTTTTGAGATGCGGTAGGAGTTTGTTCAACGCAATTTGAGTCAAGCCTTTACCCGTGGCTTTGTAGGTTTCAATACACATATTGAGTGCGTAATTCCACCACCAACGAGAACAGCCAAAATGCCGAAGCTCGTATCGTCTGCTGTTGGGTTGTCGGATACAGCCTAACTTTGACGGCTTGATGCTGCATTGTTTTCACCACCCTTTAGCATTATATATATTCCTGATAAAATTAGTCCATCTAGCTTGCAAATTTTACGCCTGATTGACCGGATAAAATTTGCTTGGGGGAGTCCATGTATCCCAACGCTGACCCAACGGAACGTGGGACTTAGAGCTGCCCCCAAACCCCCTCAAGAGTGAAATTTGGTTTGAAACCTGGAGCGCTCTATATTTGTTGGTGTCCTGACCGTATTTTACAGCGGTAGACGCTCCGTGGGAACCGTGCATAATTTTATACCTACTACAATTAGGTAAAAATCCTTGGTCGCAGCAAACCTGATATGCTAAGTTGGTTTCATTCACAGCAGCGAGTTAAGAAAAGCATAAGTTAATATATAAGACTGCAAGCTTGTTATCCCACTAAATTTTTTATGTGCAAGGCGTATGCCAGACCTCTCGACTTCTGCCACAGAAAACTCCTCAAACCCCCAACCAGCTCTGCTGCCGCCGATTTTTAGAATTTTTGCAGCATTTCCAGATTACGATCGGGGGAATAGATTGTACGCATCGGGAAGGTACGAAGCGGCAATCCTTTGCTACGGGAAAGCGGTTCAAATTAAGCCGGACTGGGCCCGGGCGTGGCTGAATCTGGGCAAAGCTTACAAGCAACTGCACTCCTACGCAGAAACCGTCGCCTGCTGCGATCGAGCGATTGCAATTAATCCCGAAGAATATTGGGCTTGGATGCTGCGCGGGAGTGCACTGTTAAGTTTGCAGAATCACTCAGAAGCGATCGTAGCTTTAGACAAAGCAATTCAAATCAATCCAGAAAAGCACGAAGCTTGGTATCAGCGGGGCAGAGTATTAGAGGAATTGCAGCAGTGGGATACAGCAGCAAGCTGTTACAAAAGAGCGACCCAAATTCATCCGAATTTGCCCGCGATGTGGTGCCGGCAAGGGAATGCGTTGCTGCAAGCGGAGCGCTACCCTGATGCCGTGGCCGCTTACGAGCGGGCGCTGAAACTCGTCTCGACTAATGGGGAAGCTTGGCTGAACCGAGGTTTGGCTTTGATGAAGGCGGAACGCTACGCTGAAGCTGTAACTTCTTACGATCGCGCCATTCAACTGAAACCGCAAAATAGTCTAGCTTGGTTCAATCGGGGTATTGCTTCAGCAAAATTGCACAAATATGCAGAAGCGGTGACAGCTTACGATCGCGTACTGCAAATGCAGCCCAACGACTGCGAAGCATGGTTCTATAAAGGAATGGCCCTGCAATACCAGTGGCCCGATGCCGCAATTGCTTGTTTCGATCGGGCAATTAAAATTAATCCTTTTTATGCCGAAGCATGGATCGGGCGCGGTCAAACACTGTCAGAATCGAGAGACTTTGAAGGGGCGATCGCTGCTTTTGACAAAGCCATTCAAATTAATCCGAATTTCCCCGAAGCTTGGCTGGGTAGAGGCATCGCCCTGGCAGGATTGGAACGCTACAAAGAGGCTATTATCGCTTACAGCAATGCCCTACAAATTGAAGGTAATTTTCTAGAAGCTTGGAATTTGCGAGGCGAAGCTTTGGAAAAATTGCAGCAATACGAAGAAGCGATCGCCTGTTTTGATAAAGTAATCTCTCTGAGTTCGGAAGCAGAAATTACATCAAAAGTAGGTTTGCAGCAAGGCGCGGCCCTGGAAAAATTGCAGCGTTACGAAGACGCCGTCGCAGCTTACAACCGCGTAATTAAAATCGTGCCAGACAATTTTGAAGCGTGGTTGAAACGCGGCAACGCTCTCTCAAATTTGCAGCAGTACGAACAAGCTCTAGCATCATACGATCGAGCAATTACTATCTGGCCCGACAGCTATCAAGCCTGGGTGCAGCGAGGTTTAATCCTAGAGAAAATGCAGCGCTATTGTGAAGCACTTGTCGCTTTTGACCAAGTGATTCAACTCAAGCCCGACAACTGGGAAGCTTGGGCTCAGCGGGGCGACGTTTTGCAAAAATTGCAGCGGACTCAAGATGCCATTACCTCTTACGGAGTAGCCCTGGAAATCAAACCAGATTACTACGAAGCTCTAGTCAATCGAGAAGAATTGAGACTCAAGGGCACGATGTCAGGAAAGTGGTAATGGGAGCATCCCAAAGATAGCTTTCACAGTAGTGTTCGCCCTCAGATCGCGAAGCCAGATATATCTTGCTCCCCAGCAGGAGGCTCGCTGTGAGATACAAGCTGTGCAGTGCTCGCTCGGGCCAACACTCCTAAAACATTCCCTGTTTTCTCCTCCTCTGCGTTCTCTGCGCCCTCTGCGGTGCATAAAAAAATCTAATTCACAAATTAAATAGTATTGCTATATCCCGAGAAAATTCGCTCAACGAAGTCATAAGATCCTGCCCAGTAAAAAAACCCTGAGCAGGTTGGTAGGGAGGTTTTTCGATAGGAAATAATATGAATGGTCGGCAAACATTAACTAATCAGAAGATGAATCTGCTACTAAAAACATTCAGATCTGGTGGAACACCCAGGCATCCAGCCTGTTCCAGAAAAATGCCAGATGTCAGTGATAACTGATCTGTGGCACTGTTCTCAATAAGACCCAATCAACGGGGTAACAGCGACAAAAAATCTCGGCTCAGGGCTCGATCCAGCAGCAACAAACCAAGCGGATGACGCCAAGAGTGTCAGAGGTCAGTTATCACGAATACTTTCTGTTGCCGATGGCCCGCTCGGCACCCAACATTGAAAATTCTGGTAGCCAATTGCTGATTTTGCTGGCTTCATGTTATAGTGGTTTTCCAAGAATTAAATTCGGTTGCGTAGTTTGTTCGTGTTTATTTACAAGCGTCTCTCCGAATCTAAATCTCTGCACCCTAATGATTCTGGAGATTTTATGTCGATTTACGTGGGTAATCTTTCATATGATGTAACACAAGAGGACCTCAACGAAGTATTTGCCGAGTACGGTACTGTAAGCCGCGTCCAAGTGCCAATGGATCGGGAAACAGGGAAAATGCGGGGTTTTGCTTTTGTGGAAATGGCAAGCGAGGCAGAAGAAGCAGCAGCCATCGCAGCTCTAGACGGTGCTGAATGGATGGGCCGCGACTTGAAAGTCAACAAAGCCAAACCTCGCGAAAACAACAACAAACGCCCCTCGGGCGGCGGTGGCTGGGGCGACAGCGATCGCTCTTCACGCGGACGCTACTAAGCTTTGAGACTGAAAATTTGAGTTGTGGTAGTTGAGCGCAGGTGCGAATGCTGCTTCTTTTTCGGGTTGTTCGATCGACCCGCCAAATAAAACTCGCAAACCTCTAAGTCAGTTTTGCCCCCTCCTTCGAGGGGGCTTTGTTTTTGGCAAAAAATCCCGCGAGGTACGTCTGCGGCGCAGTTCTTAGTCTAGTTCGTGATTCGGTGTCCTCTTAACTTGTTTTTTTAAGAGGCTGTCGGGATTTCTGGGATCGACTCCTGTAAACTATCAAACTAGAATTAAACACAAAGAAAAGTTAAAATAACAGCAAAACTGAATATTGCCCAGAACAACCAAACTATCTTTACCGAAGATTAGTTGAGAAAACCAGCCGAATATCAGCCAGTATCTTGATTTTGCCTGAATAAAGATGTCCAAGGTCTACAGCACGGCGGAACTCATTAAAATCCTCGAAGAAGAGCGCCAAGCCTGCTTGCATGGGCGGCGCCTCAACTTGACTGAAACTCCTGCTACAGGCAACCCCGTGATTGACCGCTTTCTCAAATCAGAGGGCGTTCAGAAGTTCACAGCCTATCAAAATTTTAAGGCTGCCGTGCACGAATACCAGCGGGAACATCAAGTTTCAGGGATTGTCTGGCGGGAAATTGCGGTAAAAGGCAATACTCTACGCTATCCGGCAGTGGATGAGGAATTAATAGCTCTACCGGTTGATTTGATAACGCTGAAGGCAGCTAAGATTTCTATGTTGGAATTCTGGCAGCAGGTAACTGCCGGGATGGATTTGTATTTAAGCATTAACAGCGGGAAGGATTTTCGATCGATCGAGCCGGTTGATGTAGAGGCTATAGCACAGCGCACAGAATGGGCCAGTCTCTCGAACTGGGAAAAGTTGGATTTTCTGGAAATTTTGTTGCAGTTGGGCTGGGGGAAGCCGGAGGAAGCCTATTACAAGCGGGGATGGCCCACCTCGGGCAGCGAGTACATTCACGCCGTAAAACCCGGACAGCGGCCGATTTGTTAATGGGTAATTTGTTTGTAGTAAGGACTTTAGTCAGGATTTGAGTTGTTAAACATTAAACCCACAATCCGGCAGGGAATGAATTCCCTGCCTCAAAGCTAAAGTCCTCGCTATGAGGACTGAGATAGGACTTATATCATGTCCGGTCCATTACCCTTCATCAGGTAGGGGCGGGTAAACCTGCCAATATCTGCCAACAATCTCCAATCTCAAAAACCCACCCGGCCGGGATATTATGGTCAATCGATCGGACATGATATTACGCATTAACAACATAACTATGTCATTCTGAGTCATGAGCATTGCGAAGGAACTGAAGAATCTCAAAGCCTTGCAACACCATCTAGAGTACGCAAGTCCTCATAGCGGGGACTTTAGCTAAAAGCCCCGTGGAATTCATTCCCCGGCGGACTTATCATCTGACATCTGGCAAAGCATCAAGCCAAACCACTGATTTGGATCTGTCCAAACTTGCACCGGCATTAAACCGCGCTGCGAAAGTTCTTCCTTTACAGTATTGAGATTAAACTTGCGCGATATTTCGCTCCGGATAGTTTCTCCCGCTGTAAATTCAACCGTTAAATTCAGAGCGCGCAACTGAACTTTTTGCGATTTTTTACTTCTCAAGTGCATTTCAATTTGACATTCCTCTTGATTGTAAAAAGCCCAATGCTCGAACTGGGCTAAATCAAAATTCCCCTCATACCTCCGATTTAAATGCCGCAGCATATTCAAGTTAAATGCCGCCGTCACTCCTTGACTGTCATCGTAGGCAGGCTCTAAAATATCCTTAGATTTGTCTAAGTCAATTCCCAGCAAAAAATACTCTCCCGGCTGCAATGCACCGACAATTTGCGAGAAAAATACATCGCATTCTTGAGCGTTGAGATTGCCGAGGGTACTGCCTAGAAAGCAAATCATTCGGGTTGGCAACGGCGACGGTGCAATTTTAGCTAAGGCTAATTCGTAAGTGCTGACAAGTCCGTGAATCTTGAGCGACGGATAATCTGCCAAAAGTTGACAAGCGCTGCTTTCTAGGATAGTAGGACTGATGTCGATCGGCAAATAGTGCAGGGGATATTCCCGTTGACTGTAAGCATCAAGGAGAATCCGTGTTTTGGTGGAACTGCCGCTGCCGAGTTCCACAATTTGGCAGGAACCCGTTAAATTGGCGATCGCCCCCGCGCACCCCTGCAAAATCGCCGTCTCAGTGCGTGTCAGGTAGTATTCTGGCAACTGGCAAATCAACTCGAACAGGTTTGAGCCGCGATCGTCGTAGAAATACTTTGCAGGCAGGGATTTGGGGTTTTGAGTCAACCCGCTAACTGCATCGCTGCCAGCATTGATTTCTACAGGTGTCGGTGCCACAACGCTCACCAGTCGCTCTAAGTGCAGCCGCTTTTCTTTGGTTGAGGCTGAGTTTGCCATGTCGGACAGTCTTGGGGATTTCATAAAGTAATTTTTAGATGCACATATGGGTATAGCACGCAGTCGCGTTGCCAAATATCGCGCTCAAGTGAGATTTTTCATGTCGATCTCGGTTCTGTATTGTCTCACCGGATGGATCTCGCATCCACAATTAAAAATTAAATAAAACTTAAAAATTATCAACTAAAATTATAAAAAACTTCACAAAAGTTTTTTTATTTAATATTTTTACCCGCTCAAAGCTTTGGCATTTCACAAACAAATTCGTCCCTAATTCCCCATCAATCCTTTTAAAGGGTATCCGTAAAAGAACTGTTATAAGTTATTAGGGAGGACTTTAGCCCGAGCGAGTGTATTGAGGGCTTTAGTCTTCATTAGAAACCAAGGAGCGCACGGAGGCGTGCACTCGATAATTATAATGAAATAGCGAACTATTCAGCGCAGCGAAAACCAGCAATAATTTGTCGCACGCCCGGATAGTACCAATTCCGAAAACTCGCTCGCAGAGCCTGCGGAAAAGTCGCCCAACTCCCGCCTTTCAAAACCCGGTGTTCTCCATCAAAATAAACTTGAGAATATCCCCTGTAAGGATAACTTTCAAATCCCGGATAGGCGTCAAAAGTTGAAGCAGTCCACTCCCAAACATTGCCCAACATATCCCAGCAACCGGCCGCACTTGCTCCTTTAGGAAAGGCATCAACAGGCGAGGTATTTGCAATATTATTGCCGTGATTGCACAGGCTGCCGTTTGGCTGTTCTTCTCCCCAAGGATAGATGCGATATGTTTGATTTGTGGCATCCCAACTCGCAGCTTTTTCCCATTCCGCTTCCGATGGCAAACGCTTGCCAATAAAGTTGCAGAAAGCTTCGGCTTCGTACCAACTCACGCCGCAGACTGGATGGTTGTTGAAAGCTGGATTTTCTGACCAGTAAAGCGGTCGATCGACTTTAGCAGATTGCAGCCATTTCCAGCCGTCCGCTGACCACCAATCAGGGTTTTGATAGCCGCCGGATTCCATGAAATCTCGGTATTGACGGCAAGTGACGGGATAGCGATCGATCGAGTATGCTTCTAAATAACATAGGTGGCGCGATCGCTCGTTATCCAAAGCCTCAGCAGCATCGCTTCCCATGTAAAACTCCCCGCCCGGAATTTCAATCGCCGCATCGGTAATTGGGCATCGGGAATTGGGCATTGGGAATTGGGAATTGGGAATTGGGAATTGGGCATTGGGCATTGGGAATTTCTGCTGCTTTATTCCTCTCTGTTGGATAGAATTAATCCGTGTATCCGTGTCCAAATCCGTGTCGTGCCTTCCTTCCTTCTTCCTTTGCATTTGCAACACGAAAGCAACAGTTTCGCAGTGCTGGCTTTCGTGCTGAATAATAAACCGCCAGAGACGTTCTTGATCCTCGATCGGCGCTACTTCCAAATAATCTAACACCTTTTTTCTCACCGCGTCCAGATATAATTCAACTTCAGGTAACGTCGGCAGAAAAACCCGTTGTTTTTTCGGCAAAATATCAGCAGCAAACAGTTGGTGATACTCAGGAAAGACTGGCTTCAACGCCGCACACCGCTGCAACAGCCACAAATCCTCAGTATAAGCAATGTGACCTAAGTGCCAGCCAACCGGACTGAAATCAGGATGAGCTTGGCGGCAGAAAGTATCGTAGTCGATGCCTGTAAATAGCTTGAAAGTGCCGCGGCGACTCTGCTGCAAATCGCGATAAATTGCCTCTCTACAAGATTGGATAGAATTGGATCTCACGGTCTACTCCGGTACTGATAATGCTCTGGACTGGACACTCGTGCCAATTGCCAGCAAATAAAGGTTCAGAAGCAATGATGACGGAATCCGGGAAATTTAAATCGTCTCGCAGCCAATAGAGGGAAGGAGGGGCTTTTTGGGAAGCAAAGCGAGAGGCAACGAGCTGGTGTCCGTCGCTGATAATTATATTAGCTGAAAATTCTACTTGGTGAAAGTTTGCTAGCTCTGCCAAAGTTTTCAGCGATTTTTGCAAAGCAGCTTCTAGAGTCAAATTTCCGGCTGTCAATTCATTGACAAACAAGCCGAAGATATGCTCTGAATCTGTAGTGCCGTTAATTGATTGATAAAGCGTATCGCTGAGGCGATCGCGAATTGGTCTGTAAAGAGTTTGCCGAAAATTCTTCACGAAGCCGTTGTGGACGAACAGCAGGCGATCGTTCTGAAACGGCTGACAGTTGCTCAAATCTACAGCTTGTCCTGAAGTTGCACTGCGAACATATCCGATCGCGCATCCGGATTCAACGTATCGACTAATACTCGGAAGGTTAACGTCGCTCCAAATTGGCTGTACATTTTTATAAGTAAACGGGTCAGTATCTAGGTGTGGGTGATACCAACCAATACCAAAACCGTCAGCATTGAGTAGGCCAGAAGTCATTTCGCGGGGCTGGTAACTCTGCACAATTAGGGAATGTTCCGGCTTGTACAGAATAGCATCGAGTAAAATCGGCTCCCCGAGGTAGCCAAGCAAACGGCACATAAAATTTTTACAGCAATTTGATTAGCATTGTAGGCCATTAGCCAGCTTGTTAGCCGATCGCCCATCTTCAGCGCTGGAAGGTTTTTTGTAGGTTGCTGCCAGCATCGCAGTACAAACGCTACAGTTAAGATAGAACCCCAGCAGCACAAGGAGACTCTTGAATGTTCCTCGACGAACTCACCCCAATGGTCAAAGAATTGATCCAACAGCCCATCGCCTTCACTGGCGGATTTTTTTCTGGCCTGCTTCGACTCAACCTTCACGAAGAGCCCGTTAAAAGCTGGATCGACTCGCAAGCCGGTTCAACTTCATACACTACTCCCCCAGCCGAACCCACCAACGGTAAAAGCACGGGGCCTCAGTCAATCTCGATCGACTAAGGAAAAGCATTGACATTCTCCCGCCGCTAATTCGGGCTACCGAATATAGCGGGGGATGCCAAAGAGAGCTCTTTGGGCTTCCTCTTTCTACGAGTTGACTTGCTTGAAGGAGTTTACTCACCCAAGTATTGGTCAGCCTCACCCCTAGGCGTTAATTCCGATGTGACTCACCGTAATTAATGCTTTTTCTAAAATGTTTCCTGCAGCGTTTCAATCTCTGTCCTGAGTGTGTCCGCAATGGTAGCAAGTATGTGTTCTGGTGCTTAAAGACTTTTTGACGACCTCCCACAATTCGAGCAATTTTGTCAAGTGTAGTGGGGTGGTACAGCAACTCTTACCACGCCGAACACTTTCCCAAAATACTCAACCCAACTACGGAACTGAGTCCACGCTGCCTCAGAAATGGATTTAGAAAGATGTCGATTTTTCACCATATTTCGACCTTCAATTCCGCATACGCCACTATGTCGTTGGACATGACTACGCACCTTGCCGTTTTGACAGCAAAGTCTTAACGAAACGGCGACTTACCTTGAGGTATTTTCGAGCCAGTTTGTTTTTAAACTTAGCTCTATTTTTAGAACCTTTTTTGGTTTTAGACATACGACGTTAAAGTCGCCTCAAAGACTTTTCAGATTTACGAAGATGACGCGGATTGGCTACTGTTTGCCCGTCGGAATCGGTGTATAAGTGATTCAATTCCACATCAATACCGACCTTATCGGCCGTTGGTTCGCGTTTCTCCAGCCGTTCTTGGTCAAGAAAAAATTAAGCGTAGTATCCGTCTGCACGGCGGAAAACGCGGACAGGCTTAATCTGCTTCAATTAATAGAAATGTAAATCGCAGGTTCCCCACATTTTAAAAGTTACCGCTTTAAAATCGTCAGATAAATTGATATATCGCCGCTCTTCGGAAAGCTTCGACCACTGGTTTCTTACTCAACAGAACCATATGTTTGTTGTTTTGTGAACCTAGGATACCCCTTTTTCCTTGGTTTGTGCTTCTTGCAGTTGTCATAAAAGCGAGAAATGGCAGACTATGCTCTTTAATCCCTAGCTTGACCTGCCATAGAATCGAGGTTTTTAGCAAAGTAAAATTGACCAGCCAGTACAGCGCAATATGCACTTAACTCGTATTTACCAATGTTTTTGTTGTCCATGCAGTATCTCAGGCAAATGTTCCGAACAAAACGATCGGTGCGAATAGCTTCATTCAGCTTTTCGTACTGCTATTTCGTTCCTTCCAGTTTGGCTGACAATACCAACATTTTAACACTCAACTCCTTGACTTAAATATAACTCATTGGCTATTTGGGTGTCTACAGAAATTGTCAAAAAGGAATTGCATCCCGCCCTCTTTCTACCGGATTTAAAATTGGTTGGAGTGCGTCTCCTTTTTGACGCTGCGGGTTTAGGTAAAATCAAAATCGGTACCTCATCTACCTGAGCAAAGCTATACTATACAATATGTGTTCATGACTCCAGCGAGGATCGCTGTAGTAGAAGGAAGGAAAAATATTATGTTGAAAAACCTGAATTTACAAACCAGACTGATCGGCGCATTTCTGATGATGGGACTTTTAGTATTTTTAGTAGCCTGGGTAGGATGGAGTTCAACATCTAATCTCAGTCAACACATAGAGACTATCGGTAAAAATAACTTACCGAGTATTGAAGCATTATTGAAAATTAACGAGGGACAAACCCAAATTGAGTCATCAGAGAGAGCGTTAATTAATCCGGCACTCAGTCAAGCAGAAAGGCAAGATGCCTTAAACAGAATGGATCGGGCTTGGCAGCAGATTCAAGATGGGTTTAAAGCATACGAAGCCACTACACGTACCTCAGAGGAAGATGCACTCTATCAACAAATGCTGAAGTATTGGGAGGATTGGAAGCAGGAAGATAAAGAACTCCTGGGAATTAATCAAGAATTTGAAAAAATGGGAATTTTGAATCCTTTAGGTTGGCAGATAGAACTAATTAATCAGGGTGAAAGTAATTCGCCAGAAATGGAAAGAGCTAAGATAGCTAGTAACCTCTTAAATAAACTTAGTCAGCAAGCTAAGGTAATTCGCATTAAATTTATGAAATCTGAAAAAGCAACCTTAGCAGTTGCTGCTTATAAGAGAAAACAAGCAGACAACGCTTATCAAACCGCACGAAATGATATTAGTAATACTCAAGTATCTGTCTTACTGGGGATGACAGTTGGGCCGCTAACAGCGATTATTTTAGGAATAGCTTTAAGTATAGCGATCGCCAAACCTTTAGATAAGGCCCTGAAAGGTATTATTAATATGATTGTCAGTTCTTCCACCGAGATCGCTGCTACAATTGAGCAACAGGAACGTATTGCTGTACAACAAGCTGCTTCTGTTAATCAAACAACTACCACAATGGATGAATTGGGCGCATCATCGAGGCAATCAGCTATGCAAGCCGAATCAGCCCTTGAGAATGCCAGTCATGTCTTAAACATGGCAGCAGAAGGCAGTAAAGTAGTGCAGAAAACCCAGCAGGGAATGTTGACTTTGACGGAAAAAGTCGGAGGGATAGCCGAGCAAGTTTTACATTTGAGCCAGCAAACCAATCAGATTGCTAATATTACCAATTTAGTCAGCGATTTGGCTAATCAAACTAATATGCTGGCAATTAACGCCACAGTGGAAGCAGTACGCGCCGGCGAACAAGGAAAGGGGTTTGGGGTGGTGGCGAGGGAAATTCGCAGACTGGCAGATCAAAGCAAGCAATCGGCGGCTGAGATTAATGATTTGATAAACGATATTCAGAATGCCATTAATAAGACAGTGATGGTAACAGATGAGGGCAATACAACTTTAGATAATAGCCTGAAATTGACTGAAGGTACGGCCCAGACTTTTAACCATGTGGCTAATGCTATTAACAGTGTTGTTGTCAGCAGTCAGCAAATTTATCTGAATACCAAACAGCAGGCGCTCGCTATTGAGCAAGTGGTAGATGCAATGAATGCTCTGAATAAAGGAGCAGCGGAAGCAGCCAGCGGTATTACCCAAAGTCGAATTGGCACTCAAAAGCTTAACCAAGCGGCTTTAAATCTCAGATATGTAGTTTAATTGAGAAAAGTAATATCCTAAACCGGGGATTAAGGAGATGGGGAGAAAATTTTCCCACTTCCCCATTTCCCATTTCCCATTTTGCCAAAGGATTGAAGGTGATATCTCCCCGTCTCATAAAGGGTTGGGGAGATGTCAAGTAGGTTTCCTCAAAGGGCTGTCTAGAGGTGTATAGCAATTATCAAGTGAGTGAGGTACACATTTAGATTTTAGATTAAAGAATTGAAGAAGTAGGGAATTGGTAATTAACTCGCACGTACCTCACGAAAGTTGAGAACCGCTAGATCAACAATCGTGGCGGGCAGCAACCCAATATATTAGACCTTGTTAGTCGCTTTGTTTCGGAAGATGCTGGGCGATTCGCCGCCAACCCATCACTCATCTCCTAAACGGGACTTAAACAAAATTTAAGCCCAAACAGAGCATCGAACTGGTTTTAGATAAAACAAATACGGCTCTACCGAACCTAGTATGTAAAAAAGTTAATAATTTTTATAAAAATTGGCTATAAAATCTAAAAATTAGGCGCTGGCAAAGCAATTATATATTGACTTACAGGGTTTTTTGTGGTCTAATAAAGTGAAATTTTAGAAAAATTAAAATAAAATTTATACCTATGGCTTCTAATCCTCAACTTCATCTAATGACCAAACTCCTTAATATTGAGGGAATGACAGTCAAAAGTTATCAGATTATTAAAAATATAGGAATCACAATTTACTTAAATAATAACAACAAAAAAGCCATTTGTCCCGACTGTGGTCAGAAAACGGATAAACTCCATCAAAATCATTATTATGTAGTGAGGGATTTGCCGTTTGGAGAGCAAAAAGTATATTTACAAGTAAATCGCCGTCAGATGAGGTGTGAAGGTTGCCCAAAAAAATTTAGTGAAGACTTAGAATTTGTTAAAAAAACTAGAACCTATACAGAGAGGTTGAAAAAAAAGATTTTGTCAGAATTATTAGCAAGCGATCTCAAAAATGTGGCTCAAAGGAATGGAGTTAGCGAACAAGAAATAGAAACCATGTTAAAAGAATGGGGAAAGGAATTGACTGGACAAAAACCATCAGGATTAAAAAGGCTAGGAATTGATGAAATTGCTCTAGTAAAGGGACAGAAAAATTATTGTGTAGTTTTAGTAGATCTCGATAAAAAAATTATAGTAGGAATGGTAAAAAATCGAACTCAAGTGGAAATAAAAAAATACCTAGAAGCCTGGGGAGAAGAAGTTTTAGAGCAAATAGAAGAAGTCAGTATAGATATGTGGAAGCCTTATAAAAATGTCTCCGAAGCTTTAATGCCACAAGCAGAAGTTGTGGCCGATAGATTTCATGTTATGAAGCAAGTAAATGAAGAATTAGATGGAGCTAGAAAAAAGATTAAGAAAGCCACAGAGGCCTTAAAAAATAACTCGGAAAAAGCTCGAATACTATCCGGAATAAAAACAAGTAAATATGTCCTACTAAAAAATGAAGAGACTCTCACCGAACTCGAAAAATCCAAGTTAGACTCAGTCAAAAAAGTTGCTCCTACATTACAAAAAATGCATCACATGAAAGAAGAGTTTAGACAAATTTTTGAATCCCCAAAAGATTGGGTAGAAGGATTATTGAGTTTAAGTGATTGGTTAAAAGATGCAATTTCCGTTTTCCCTAAAAGCTGTGGGACAATTATTAGGTGGATTGGAGAAATTATTGCGTATTTTGATCGGAGGACTACTCAAGGAGTTGTGGAAGGAATTAATAACAAATTAAAGCTCATCAAAAGAAAAGCCTATGGGTTTAGAAATTTTGACAACTTTATTCTTAGGAGCTTCTTACATTGGCATTTTGCTAGTTAGTTTTACATACTAGGTTCGGTAGAGCCACAAATACGTCCCTGTTTTCTTGCAACCAGCAAAAAAAACTGTAAGATATAGCTGTTGTAAAAGCTGATAAGGCTTGAGTAAGCGGACTAAATCTTTACTCGATCGGGGTTTCAGGCGGGTTGTCACCCCAGGGGGGTTAACAACGGAACTAAGCGACAAACCTATTATTTTCCAAAGCTAATGCGTAACAGCGGACTCTTGCCCTAGAACAGGCCCCAACCGGATGGATCAAACTACCTTCAGTCCCATCTGCAAAGAACGATAATAGCGATCGGGCGAATAAGCGATGTTTCGTTAAGTATGGGACATTCTCATAGGCTGGGTCGAACACAGCTCTCCGCGAACCAAGAGATTGGGTTGAGTCGATAGGGAGTATTATCTCCTGCACCTGTGATTTAGAACCGTGAATACCCGTTTCCGTGTACATGGAATGTAAGGATTGGCTGAAAGCTTGATTGGGTAAGTTGCTCAGAAATACCGCCTTCTAGATTCTAGCACATTCTTCTAGCACAATGGCTGAAATGCTTATTCTGCGGTGATTCGGCCAGTAATAAATTTCTAGTGAAATTTAGATTTTAGATTTTAGATTTTGTGTAGGTAGGCAATGCCCACCTTGAGGCTCATGGGGTAGCGTTACGAAGTCTGTCAGCAGCCATTTTTTTTGTACTGAGGCAGCTTGTACTGCTGAAATAAATCTGCGGACTTCTGGTAATCTTGCCGCGCTTTTGAAGGTGCTGTGGAAGTGCGATTCGTTGATTAGTGAATCTCGGTAATCAATCCGTAAATAACTAATGAGCGTGAA
>NZ_JAUBTO010000142.1:0-20515 GCF_036702495.1 Microcoleus sp. C2D2
AGGAGCCGTGTAAGGGGAAACTCTTACGCACGGTTTTGGAGCCGAGCCGGGGAGGCGACTCTCCGGCTTAGGTTAACCGACCGGGACGTTCATGTCATGATGCTATTGAGGCAATATTCAAAGCAATTAACCAGAAATCCAAATATGTTCTGGACGCCGATATTGCTAAATGCTTCGACAGAATCAACCACAAGGCACTGCTCAATAAACTGAATACATTCCCCACCATGAGACGACTAATAAAGTCTTGGTTAAAAGCGGGAGTGGTGGACTGGAGCGCCTATGCCAACAGGCAAAAAAACTCCAGTTCGACATCAGAGGGTACGCCGCAAGGTGGAGTTATATCTCCCTTGTTGGCAAACATCGCCCTCCACGGTCTGGAGAACCGACTGAAGCAATTTGCGGGGACTCTACCGGGAAGGAATGGTTTTGGCAAACGCGACTTAATGAAGCAATTGTCAGTCATTAGATACGCTGATGATTTTGTCATCCTTCACCCGGATAAAACCGTTGTTCAAAGATGTCAGCAGATAACAGCAGAATGGTTAAAAGACATGGGTTTGGAGCTTAAACCTGAAAAGACCAGACTCTCTCATACGCTGAACACAACCGAAGAAGGTAATGTGGGGTTCAATTTCCTGGGCTTCACCATTAGGCAGCATCAAGTAGGAAAGTATGCGTCCAAACAAGGGTTTAAGACCATCATCACCCCATCCAGGGAAGCGGTAAAGTCGCACCTCAAAAAAGTAGGCTCCATCATTCAACAGCATAAAACAGCACCAAAGCAGGCGCTAATAGCAAGACTCAACCCAGTTATTAGGGGATGGAGCAACTACCAAAGAGGACAATGCAGCAAAAAAACGTTTCAATACTGCGACTACATCACTTACCAGCAACTCAGAGGATGGGCAGTTAGCCGTCATTCAGGTAAACAGAGAGGAACTAGAGTTAGAAAAGAATGGAAGCACATCGGGACTAGTAACTGGGTGTTTTCCACCAACGACAAAAAGTTCTCTTTGATTAATCACGCAGACACGCAGGTTGTCCGCCATACAAAAGTAGAAGGCGTTAAGAGTCCTTACGACGGAGACTGGGTATATTGGAGCGCACGAAAGGGAGAATTCCCCGGAATCAAAAAACATGTAGCACAACTCATCAAAGAACAAAACGGGAAATGCTATCACTGCGGACATTACTTTAGCTCTAATAGCCTCGCAGAAATACATCATAAGGATGAAAATCACTCAAACAACAAGCGAGGTAATCTAGCTTTGGTACATGGACACTGCCACGACACAATCCACGCCAAACGGGAACTAAGCGCTATAGAGGATTGGATTGATGACCATCCCTTCTAGCCCCCTAACCCTAACAAAGGGAATTGAGGTACACCTGACAAGTGCCAAATCTTTGAGGAGCCGTGTGAGGCGAAAGTCTCAAGCACGGTTTTGTAGGAGAGTTCGGGGAGGCGACTTCTCGTTCGACTCCAGCGGGTTTGCTCTACTTCTGAATTCCAATCTGATCTGGGTAGCCGAACTAACCCATCGCTCTCAAGCAATTAAGGCATCGCTAGAGTCGCGTCGTTCTCTACGGCGCAACCGCAGAAGTCGGCATACAAGGTATCGCCAAGCGAGATTTTTGAACCGGACTAGATCCAAAGGCTGGTTAGCTCCCAGCCTCCAACACCGAGTAGAGACGACTTTAACTTGGGTCAACAAGTTATCAAAGCTTGCACCAGTTAAGACAATCTTTCAGGAATTGGTTAGGTTTGATTTACAAAAAATGGAAAACCCGGAGATTTCAGGGATTGAGTATCAACAAGGGGAGCTGCAAGGCTACGAAGTCCGCGAGTATCTTCTTGCAAAATGGGATAGGCGGTGCGCTTACTGTGGCGCGGAAAATGTACCGCTACAAGTTGAGCACATTCATCCTAGAGCGTCGGGTGGAACCAATAGAATATCTAATCTGTGCTTAGCTTGCGAATCTTGCAACACAAAAAAAGGGACTAAAGACATCAAGATATTCTTGGCGAAAAAAACCGATATTTTGAAAAAAATCGTGGCACAAGCTAAGCGTCCGTTGAAGGATGCCACTGCTGTTAACTCGACTCGATGGGCTTTGTTTAATCGCTTAAAAGAGACAGGTAAAGAGATTATTACGGGTTCTGGCGGGTTGACCAAATTCAACCGCCTACGGCTGGAATTACCAAAAACCCACTTCTTTGATGCTGCTTGCGTAGGTAATACACCTGAGATTTCTGTGTCAGCAAATCAGCCTTTAAATATCAAAGCAACGGGGCATGGTTCAAGACAGATATGTCGCACCGATAAGTTTGGATTTCCTTCTAGGTACGTTCCTAAATTTAAGTTTGTCAAGGGTTTCCAGACAGGCGATATGGTAAAAGCCGTTGTTACTTCGGGCAAAAAGATTGGTACTTATACGGGCAGAGTGGCTGTCCGCTCATCTGGTCGTTTTAATGTGTCAGCAGCCCAGGGCTTAATTCAAGGAATCAGTCACAAATATTGTTTTTCTATTCATCAAAAGGATGGGTACAATTATGGATTTTAAGACTGTTGACGAGATACTTTAGTATCCCGTGTCCCTTTTCCTCCCAGGGCTAAGGCCACGCTCGTTTCCAAGCTACCGCGAGGTTTTTATGAAAAGATTGATATTTCCTGAAACAAGTAAAAATACACAGAAAAAAAGTGCCAGAAAAAATCTGCCTTTGATATTTTTTATATTATCTTTAGCATTTTTCTGTTTCAGTCTGTATAAAGGTTTCTTTTTACCTTTAGCTTTATCATCTGGGCCGCCCACCAACGAACAAAGTAGCGAACAGCAAACTCTGGCCCCCTTTGAACAAGTTGTCCAAGACGCACAAAAGTTAGAGGGATTATTTACCCTTTACCGCAATCAAGCAACTAATAAAGTTTATCTGGAAATTACACCGCAACAACTAGACAAAAAGTTCCTGTGTTTCGTGACATTGGCTTCGGGTTTGGGGGAAGTGGGGATTTTGAGCGGATTGCCGATCGGCGATTTCTTGTTTCAACTGCGCCGCACCCAAAATAACGTGCAGTTTGTGATACCAAATATCAATTTTCGCACCAGTCCGGGCGACCCGCAAGCTGGTTCGGTGGAAAGGGCATTTAGCGAGTCGATTCTCTATTCTTTGCCGCTCAAAAGCATTCATCCGCAAAGACAAACTCTGCTGATCGATTTAGGCGATTTGCTGATGAGCGAAAAGCGCGATTTACCAGGGGTAAAGGCGATTTTGCCGATGATTTTGGGCGCTTCTTACTCGATCGATGAAGACAAGTCTTATTTTAAAGATGTTAAAGCGTTTCCGCTAAATGTGGAAATTGCTTCTATTTACGGTTTTTCTAGCGATGATGACAGTGCGGTTAACTATTTACCTTCGATTCCTGACAGTCGGGCTTTTAACCTCCGCATTCACTACAGTTTCTCGGAAGTGCCGCTAAATAACGGCTACCGCCCCAGACTTGCGGACGAGCGAGTGGGCTATTTTCTTACAGCATATAAGGACTTTTCTGACAAGAGCAGCCGGGAGCCTTTTGTGCGCTATATCAATCGCTGGCATTTGCAAAAGCAAATCCCGACGGCGCCGATGTCGCCTCCGGTGCAGCCGATCGTCTTTTGGATTGAAAATAATGTGCCTGTGGAATACCGAAACGCAATTCGCGAGGGCGTTTTGGAGTGGAACAAAGCTTTTGAAAAGGCAGGTTTTACCGAGGCCATTCAGGTCAAACAAATGCCGGACAATGCTAAATGGGACCCGGCTGACGTTCGCTACAATACTATTCGCTGGTCGAGTTCTTTTGAGCCTGAGTTTGCCGGCATCGGGCCGTCTCGCACTAACCCGCTGACGGGGGAAATTTTGGATGCTGACATTCTTTTGGATGCTAATATTGTCCGGAAAATCAAACAGGGCTATCGGTCTTTGGTGGAACAAAATCGCTCGGTATCTAAGAGCTTTCAAGGGGGAAACGGTTCTAATACTAATCCCTGTCAGTTCGGGATGTATTCTCGCTATTTGAATGTGCTAGAAAATGGGGATTTAGGAAAAAGCAGCGGGGAAAATGCTCGAGGTGGAATTGCTGATGATTTGCCGACTTTGGTAGAAAGATACCAAGAGCAAAAGCGAGATCCTTTATCGCGGTTGATGTCGAGTTCGGATATGTGTTTTGGGTTGGAATCGAGCCGACAGTTTGCGATCGGGGCAATGTCGATGGATCTGTTGGAAAATGCAGCGCCTAGCAGTGGGGCGATTGACAATTATGTTAATGAATATATCCGATTTTTGACTGCCCACGAAGTCGGCCATACTCTCGGTTTGAGGCACAATTTTCACGGTAGTACGATGCTGCAACCGGAGGATTTGAACAATACTCAGGTAACTCGCACGCAAGGTATGATTGCGTCGGTGATGGATTATGTGCCGATTAATTTGGCACCTCCGGGAACTGTGCAGGGCGACTATTATCCAAGGATTGTAGGGCCTTATGACGATTGGGCGATCGAGTACGGTTACAAGGTGATTGGCGGCGTAAACCCGAACAGCGACTTACCAGCGCTGCAACAAATTGCCAGCCGCGCGGCCCAAGCGCAATTAGCTTACGCGCCGGATGAGGATTCTGTTGATATTCTCGATCCCGCTGCGAATACCTTCGACCTCAGCGCTAATATGCTGAGGTATTCGCAATGGCAATTGGATAATGCTAGGGCGATGTGGAAGCGTTTGGAAAAGCGAATTCCGGTTGGGGAAGAGGGTTATAACGAACTGCGGGTGATGTTTGATTCGGTGTTCGGGTATTATGTTCAGCAGGTGATGAATGCTACTTTGTACGTCGGGGGACAGTCGTTTAATCGGATTCGCCCTGGAGATACTAATGCGAAGTTGCCGTTTGTGCCGATCGAACTTTCTCAGCAGCGAGAAGCTTTAGCAACATTAGAGAAGTACGTTTTTGCCCCGGATGCGTTTAGTTTTGCGCCGGAATTGCTCAACAAATTGGCGCCTTCGCGCTGGGAACACTGGGGAAGTCCGGCTTTGGTGTTTCCTCTAGATTACCCGATCGGCGATCGAATTACTTTTTTGCAGCGGTTTGTGTTGCGGGTTTTGCTATCTCCGACGCGCTTGGCGAGGCTGCGGGATGCGGAGTTAAAATCGGCGCCGGAAACTGCTTTGAGGTTGCCGGAAGTGTTGGATACTGTGCAAAAGGATATCTGGCAAGAGGTTTTGCAGCCGACAAATAAAAAGATGGGGATTTCGACTTTTCGGCGTTCTTTGCAGCGGGAACATTTGGCGATTTTGATCGGAATGGTGCTGCGAAAAAGTAATGTTCCTGAGGATGCGCGGAGTTTGGCTTGGTACGAGTTGCGGCAGTTGCGGGAGGGTTTGAGCAAGAGTATTCGGAATTTGGATCGGAAGGCTGATGCTTATACGCGGGCTCATTTGGAGGAAACGCGCGATCGAATTTCTAAGGTTTTGAATTCGCAAATTCAGTCGAATTAATTTGGGGGTTTAGAAACCGGGTTTTTGAGGAAGATATTTCGTTGCCGCCCGCAGATTTGGTCAAAAACCCGGTTTCTTAGAATCTCAGTCAACTTAAAATAATTAAGTAAAGAAACCAGGTTTTCGCCTGATAGTTTTTGACCCAAACACGGAGGAGATTATCCAATGGCAACCGCAAATCAACCCGTAGACGAATGGCGTGAGACGTTGGAGAAAATTCTCCAATACTATGCGGATCTTCCTTATACTTATGGGGATGTGATTACCTATGTGGTGGTCAGCCGCGATCGCAACCATTTTATGCTGATACATGAAGGTTGGGAAAATCATCTGCGAGTTCATGGTTATGTGGTTCATGCCGAAATCCGCAATGACAAAATCTGGATTCATTATGATGGCATTGAAGACGGCATCACTGATGAACTCGTCGCCTCTGGCGTACCCAAAGACCACATTGTTCTTGCTTTCCATCCACCGGAAGTCCGACAGCATACTGGATATGCGATCGCATAGCTTCTTCGGAAACAATAACTTTTGAACCGCATACTGCCACGCCACCTCGATCGAGCGCACCAACTACGTTGCGATCGTTAGCATGAGCTCTTGAGGATTAAACAGTTGACGTTTAGAGGCATTGAGAAATTCGATTCTAATCGGTTCGTTAGTTTCGTCATAACTGACCATCGCACCTGCCGGTTCAGAAATAGCATTGGCTGGAAACGCATCGCGGAAGATAAAAATCAGAATGTCTGCTTCTGCATCGTATTTAACATTCATCAGTATTCTCCTGCCAATATCGCTTGACTTGATTTGTCCAGTACAGAGTTAAAATTCAGATCTTTCTGGTTAGAGACGCTTATACCTGTTGTAGAGATTGACCAAATAATTGTGGCTTTGGCAAGGTTTTACCCTGATCTAGCGTCGATTCAGTTAGAAGTTCCAAAACCTCGCGGGCATTGTGTAATGCCTCTTCGTAAGTATCGCCGTGGGTATGGCAATAGTCTCCCCATTCGGGAAAGCTAACGACATAGCACCGATCCTCATCTGACCATTGAATAATAATGGTGTAATGACTGTTCATCTGTCTTCCTCCTCAATTTGGGCCAGTTGCTTGAGAGCGTTGTCAACATCTTTTTCCTGGTAGGGCTTGGCATCACCGCTGTCTTTTCCTGAGAGGGTCAGCTTTCCTGACAGCAGAGGATGTGACCATTTGGTGTGGCTACCTTTAGCAGCCTCACAAGCAAATCCTGCTTTCAATAATAGGCTTTTCAAATCCCTGATTTTTCTGGGCATCCCCTACTTACCACTCCCCTCTGTTTCCATTTTGCATTGTTCATTTTCAATTTTTAATTGTAATGCCTCACACTCTGTGGCTAACGGAATGCCCAAGTCCGTCGCCAGCGCTAACGCCTGCTGTCGGCTTATCTGCTTGTAGGATGATAAAAGTTTCACCCGCTTCTACTCGGCGCAGATACTTTGAAGGATGGCGCTGAATTTCGTCTAATGTCACATTCAACATAAAAATGGCTTAGTCGATAAAGATAGGAGGGCGATCGCTCTCAGGATAACTTAAAAATATCTGATGCAAAGCGTGTTTAGAATTCCCTGGCGAATCAGCTTGGTAGCGAATATTCACGATCGCACCTGCTGTCTTGCTGCCTTAGCTGCCATCAGCTTGTTGTACAAAGCTGGATCGCTGGTTTGTAGAGGTTGAGGCATGGCATCAAATGCGGCTTCTTCGGCGGCTAGGTAAGCGTCGATTTCAGCGCGGTTGCCTAGATAAAAGGCGATCGCGCCATAAACCTGTTCCAGTGTCAGTAGTGGGAAAGACTGAACAATAGTTTCGGGCGATAATCCTTGTTGGAAAGCATAGGCGATCGAGTCAAGAGAAATCCGAGTTCCTTCAACCCAATAGGCATCATTCCGATACTCTATATAAGTTTTAACTGCTACAACTGGCATACATTTTTTTGATTCTAACTACTTGTTATCATAGACGGAAGAACCCGCAGGCAGCCGAGGGTTTGCATGAGCTCCGTCAGAGGTTGGTTGCGGAAGGTTGCGAGTTGAATTAAGGCTTGAATGCGGGCAACATTGAGTTGTTCAAGGCGATCGCTCATTTGGATCAGTTGCTTGTGTTCTTCGGGAGTCAGGGTTTCGGCATGACGCTTGGCGATGAGGGCATGGTATTCTTCCCAGGTTTGTGCACTAAAGCCGATGTTAATTTGTTGCAGCAAGTCGGCTTCAGTAGGTTGGGTGGTTGGAAGTCTAGGCTGGAGGCGTTCTTGCAGGGCGTTGAGGATGTAGCGATCGGGTTCAACGCCCTGTCGAGATGCTTCAGTGCGGATCTGGTGTTCGAGTTCGGGAGAGAGGTTGAGGGTGATGGTGGTCCTGGTTATCTTGGCAGCAAAATCTATTCATCATTTTAGCGATCGGGCTTTCACCTTATCTGGAACTTCATCGCCTGGGACTTCTCGATTTTACTGCCGGCGTCCTGGTTTGCAATCTACGAAACCTAATGCTTCTGTGTCGAGAAAATTGGCGATCGAAATGGCGATCGTCGCTGCGATCGGATATTCAATTTCCGCAGCACGCGCAATTAGAGCCGCTTTAATTCGTTCTGGCAAACGTCCCAAAATAACTTCGGCATCAGCAGGAGAAAGTTGTTCTTGAAGTTTAGCTTGCATGGCATTCACCTTTGGGTTGGAATTTGATAAATACATTCAAGCCACTACCGAACTCAGATTTAGCGGTCTAACGGCTAAAGTGAGCGGCAGCAAGCATCATCCAAACGAAGCGCAAAGCTTTTATCATGTCCGCTCCACTGCGTTGTTATGCCGCCGTAATTGCCTTGACTAATAAGAGAGGTGATTAATTAAGCAAATAGTTAAAACAATAGTCCGGACTATTTTTAGATCCTAGTCTGAAACCATTGATTTTCCGTTAGGAACTAGATTGCGCAATCGCCCTGAAACCCTTATTTTACGGTTGGCAATCACACACTGTCCGAAGTATTGTTAAAATGTTGATTGAGTCATCACTCTCAAACCATAGTCTTGCTCACTTCCTCGAGAAGGTTGTGCTACGAATTATTAGGAAGCGATCGCAGATGAAAGAACAAGGCAGATTAAACAGACGCAGTTTTTTAGCTGGAGTAGCAGTTTTAGGAACAGTTAGCTTAACCCAGACTTGGACATCCCCAGTCATGGCGGCACAATCGGCAGTGAGATTGCCTGATCGCAAAGAGATAATCATCCGAAATGCTTACATCATGACAATGGACTCAGCACTTGGAGATCTGACCGGGGATATCCATTTGCGGAATGGTGAAATCGTTGCGATCGGAACTCAGTTAGATGCTCCAACAGCCGAAACGATTGATGGACAAAATATGATCGTCTTGCCAGGTCTTATTGATACACACTGGCATCTGTGGACTGCCTTGCTGCGAAGTATGTCCGGTGATACCAGAGAACAGGGGTATTTTTCCATGACCGAGCGTTTGGGCAAGCGATACACACCAGAAGATATGTATCGCGCAGCGCAATTGGCAACGGCTGAGGCACTCTATTCAGGAATCACAACGATACACGACTTTAACCACAACGCCCGCACGATTGATTACGCTAGGGCATCCGTCCGCGCCATCGCCAATGCAGGTATTCGTGCTCGTTTTTCTTACGGGTACTACAAAGATCAAGCGTCAGAAGAAGCCACTGACTTTGACAGCATCATGAGGCTGCATCGTGAGATGAAAAATTCCCAGTATGGTTTGATATCTTTAGGATTTGCGCCGCGAGAGGTTTCTGCCTACAAAAACTATCACCGGGATTGGGAGATAGCCCGAAAAATAGGGCTTCCAATTACGGTTCATGCAAGTTCCTCGCTGGATGAAGCTGGAGAGATCGATCGACTCTACAAAGACGGCTTACTTGAAAAAGATGTACTCATTGTCCATGCGACTGCGGCAACGCTAATTGAAATGCGGCACTTAGCAGAAAGTAGCGCAGCTGTTAGCCTGACCCCTTTCACAGAAATGCGAACTGGTTTTGGCTTTTCTCCGATTCAAGAACTGCTTTCAGCCGGTGTGTTAATCAGCCTTGGAGTCGATACAACAGCCTTGTCAGGAAATGCAGATATGTTTGCAATCATGAAAGCAATTCTAAATGTTGGTAACGCTCAAGCCAAGAGTGAGTTTGCTTTCTCTCCACGACGAATCTTAGAATTTGCAACTATTAACGGAGCGCAAGCGTTGGGAATCGATCATCAAGTTGGCTCTCTTAAACCTGGTAAGCGTGCCGATCTGATTATGGTATCTACCGAGAACCTGAATTTAGGAGTATTTACAGATCCAGCACATTTATTAGTTGAAGCTGCTCAACCCTCAAATGTTGATACCGCGATCGTAGATGGAAGGATTCTAAAGCGAAACGGTCAACTTTTGGCAATGAATGCGAAGGAAATTATTCGAGAAGCAAAAGATTCGTTAAGGTCTGTCAACTTTTTCTTAAGAACTTAACCTTGTCATTTAACAAATAAACTTCAAACTACTGCCTCAACCCAGAACTTAGGCGGCATAACGATTTAGTTCAACCGCGCGCTCGCCTCTCAACGAAGCTAACAATCTTAAATTCGCGTCAGTTGCAACGACTAGATTTATCGAAGCACCCCATACAAGAAACCTTGAGCTTTTGCAGATTGTTTACCGTGCTGCCGATAAATCTTATAATTGTATCGCAGTTGCGCTACAATACCCAATATAATAGAAAAATACCGCCGATCGCTCGATCGCTGATGTATTTCACCAAAAGTATCAGTAATCCACACAGCAATGGCTGGTGATAGATGAGCATTCAACCAAATTGTCATGCGGCTAAAACGGGATGGTCGAGTTTGCGGACTGCATACAGAAGCGCAGCTTTGATATCTTCAACTTCCAAGTCTGGCAATTCTTCGAGAATTTGCTCAAAACTCAAACCAGCAGCTAGCAACTCTAGGATATCGATGACTCGAATCCGCATTCCCCGGATGCAGGGACGACCGCCACATTGTCTTGGGTTCACTGTGATTCTCTCAAACAGATCAGCAACAGATGCTGGCATGGGTTAAAATTGTTTAAAATCTTTGTCTCTAGCTTACTTCATTTATCGCCCCACACTCACACCGCGATATAATTCTGCGATCGCTATGCTGTAATAGAGATCAGTCCATTCCAACTTCCATAGTTTATGAACGCAGCAGTATCTATTGACATTGGTACGCTCATTACACGCACTCCCGGACTGCATGGCGGATGTCCCCACATCCTCGGTAAAGGCGTTACCGTTCGCCGCATCGTAACCTGGTACAAGCGAGGATTGAATGCTGAAGAGATTTGCGATCGCATCGGACATCTCACCCTCGCCGAAGTCTACGCTGCATTAACTTACTATCATGCCAACACCGCAGAAATTGAAACTGATTTGATTAATCAAGCAGCAGAAGCCAAGCGTCTTGAAGCTTTGCACAGCAACTTTGGTAAAGAAGCATGAGTGAGATTAGGCTTTACCTAGATGAAGACTCCCAGGATCAGTCCCTACTACGGGCATTACGGGCACGTCAAGTCGATGTAACCACCGTCAACGAAACTCAAACAGAAGGATTAATCGACGAAGAACAACTTCGGCTAGCTGCCAGTCAAAACAGAGTTTTGTACAGTCACAATATTGGAGATTTCTGTCAGTTACATACTGAGTTCCTTGGCAGAGAGGAATCTCATGCTGGCATTGCGCTGATCTCACAAGACTATTCCGTGGGCGAGCAAGTTAGAGTCATTATGGAACTAACTGGTAATAAGACTGCAGAGGAAATGGTGAACCAGTTAGAGTTTTTGGGTAAATACTTGAAAAATAGCTAAATACCGAGAGCCCCGACTTCTTCAAGAAGCCGGGGCTCTAAAAGCAGACTACATCACAACTGCACTAATCAAAGTTTGCACATTTTGTACAACAGCAGTAGTCAAATTATGAGTCACAGGCAAACTGTCAACCACTATTCCGGCGCACAATAGCATCAGGTACAGAATAGAGTATTTGAAGAGCGATCGCGCAACAATCTTATCCTCAGGAGTCTGCAACAGCAACCAAGCTTTTTGGGCAAAAATAGCACCCAGGAAAATAGCTGTTCCCGCATACACCGCGCCCGCTAAATGCAGGGGATAAACTAGCAGCAAAGTTGCAGGAATCATCAATAGCGTGTAAATCCAAATTTGGCGGGCTGTCGCTTCGTCGCCCTCAATTACAGGTAACATCGGGACGCCTACTTCCTTGTATTCATCGCGAATCATCATTGCTAATGCCCAAAAATGCGGCGGTGTCCACAGGAATATAATCCCAAACAGCAGCCACGCACCCCAACTCAAATCTCCCGTAACCGCAGCCCACCCAACTAGCGGGGGAATCGCCCCTGCTGCACCGCCGATGACGATGTTTTGCACGCTGTGACGCTTCAGCCAGTGGGTGTAAATTAGGACATAGAAAACGATGCCTGACATTGCTAGCAATGCGGCTAATAAGTTGGCAACAACTGTCAGCAATGTAAAGGATATTGTAGCTAGGGCGATCGCAAATATCAAAGCATCCCGCTTCTTGACACGCCCCGAAGGAATCGGCCGCCACCGGGTGCGCTCCATAATATAATCGATGTCACTGTCGTAGACACAATTAATCGTATTCGCCGACGCCGAAGCTAAAGCACCTCCAGTAATAGTTGATACCAGCAATAGCGGGTCTACTTCTCCTTTTGCCGCCATCCACATTCCTGCTGAGGTAGTGATTAGCAGCAGTAAAATAATTCTAGGTTTTGTTAGTTGATAGTAACTTTTCACGACTTGCGAAAAGTTTTCGTGGAGGCGAGGGCTATTGTTTCTAAGAACTTCTTGCATCGGTTATGAGTTGTTAGTTGTTAGTTGTCAGTTAGTTGTCATTGGTTCGTAGGGGCGGGTTTTACGAGAGATATCTGCCGTAACTAAAAGGATTAATAAACCCGCCCCCACCGACGAGTGATAAATCAGCCCTCTCTTACTCAAGGAATAGATAAATCTGCGTTTTATATCCTGTCCGGTTGATTCGTGCTTGTATGGGCGGGGCGGGTTTATGAAACTGTTGGCTTTTATCGAGAATAATGGTGAACCCGCCCCTACAAGACATTGGACTATAATAACGATGCTACCGGAAATGATATTACTCTCAAGCTGATAAAACTCGATCGCGCCAAGCTAAAACACTAAAAGCTATCAGGGTTCCCAGCAAAGCAGCACCGACTGCTTGGTGGGCGACAGTCAGCGGTTCTACCTGAAGGTGCAGCCGGAAAGTTGCTAATCCCAGAACTAATTGAGCAATGAGGCAAACACTAGCCCAGTTAGCCAGTTTTCGCAAATTGGGACTCAGTGCAGGCTGCCGCCAAGCCATGACTGCTACGGCTAAAGTCGCTGCTGTAGCTGGTACGATACCCGCGATGTGGCTGTTCATTACCGAGCACAATTCTGAGGAGTCCAAACATTGGTGCAGTGCCCATCTCGAGCCTACTAATGCTCCTAGCAAACTTTGCAGGTAAACTAACAATACTGCGATCGAACTTACCCAAGCCAATTTGCCGACATTTCCTGTAGCTTCGTAGGGAGTCAGCATGAAACCGATGACTAGCAGGGCACCAAAAAACAGTAAAGCTGTTCCCAAGTGAGCGGTAACGATGTCAAATCTGAGCAGTTGTGTTACTGTCAAGCCGCCCAATACACCTTGAAAAACGATTAAAAATACTGCCCCAGCGATCGCCCAAGGCAGCCATTTTGGCAGGCGGCTGCGGTAAAACAAAGATAGTCCTAAAAGTGCGATCGCGCTCAAGCCAATTGCCGCAGCGTCTAACCGGTGAAACCACTCCAGAAATACCTGCAAATTCATTTGCGCCGCGGGTATTAATTGACCGTAGCACAGCGGCCAGTCGGGGCAAGCGAGCCCCGCATTCATCACCCGCGTGGCGCTGCCTACAGCCATTAACAGCCAGGTTGCGATCGCAATTTTCCACACTAGGCCGCGGATAATATCTTGTGGCTGCCACTGCACTCCTGCTGCTGCGTTTGGCTGATTTAAAACTGAGTTTGCCATGAAATTTACCTTAGCCTTTGTTATCGATCGAACTTAATTAAATATTGAGGTTTTGCTTGGGCTGAGCTTAGCCGAGCTTAACACTCTTTTCCTCTGACAAACCGTCATTTTTACTACCTTAGCGACACTTTTATGCAATTAGTTTGTCTTGAGAAAATTTTCAACTTTCTTCTTTATATTACAAAACATTTCCTTTATTTTGTCAAACTTAAAAAAACTTTAATCTTTCCCCGCCCCTGGATAATTCAGAACTCCCCCACTGTCTAGATTTGGCGGAATAATAAAGATATGATTAAGAAAAAGAATTTAATAAATAATTGTGATACTAGCAGAGCTAAAGTGTTTATAAACAACTAAACAGTATAAAAAAACCTCTAAAATATCATTCGCAACAAACTATATTTAGCTGATTGTTCTACCCTAGTAGGAAGTATGACGGCAAATAAAACCGCAGTCAACAAGTTAAGCAAGCTATAAGCCAGCGACTCTTTAGTCGAGGCTTCGTAGCCCCGAGCAAGCAGTTTAAGGAGGGAAAAAGAAACAGGAAAAATACCGGGTTCGCTGTTGGCCATAGTTGGCGGCATAGCGATCGCAGCAATCAGCTTGTAGTAAGCTGTCGCGCATTTAAATTGTATATTCAGGGCGGGCGGGACACCCCACAAGACTTTGATTTTTTTTGACATACAATTTAAATGCCGCAACAGCTTACGGGCAAAACAACCACCTGATCCCAGATTAAGCCTCAGAACAAGCACCGATGGTAGACGATTTTTTAACGTGACGGACGATCGTGCTCGCCACAGCCCTATTTATCCTGGTTTAGGGCGCGATGTTTATTTTGCGCTCAAATTTCCCTACCGCCCCGGAGACCAAACCGACAGCGTACCCATCAGCGACAACTAGGGCTGAGAAATCTTTTCGACCAATCCCCGCGATTCTCGTCATCGGCGTCAGCATCTACAGCGTCGAAGTTTTTAGAGAAATGGGAGGTTTCGATCCGGGTACGGGTGACGGCTGACATTCACAACTGACTACGCAGGTCACAAAATGCCGCAAGGCAGCCCGATAGCAGCCGGACCGATTGCAAACTCAGGAGACGCGGTGCCAGAAACAGCACAACTCACACCACAAATGGCTCCCACCCCCAGCAGCGCCAAAAACCGCCAAGCAGGCAAACCCTCAGAGACGGCACAATCCGCAGGCATCACAGTCAACGTCACTGGCATCTAATATCATATTCGGTCGATTACCATGATTCCTGTAGGGGCGGGTTCACCAGCAATAGTCGCCAAAAACCGACAATCTCAAAAACCCGCCCCGACTATGTATGATGCGCGATCGATCGGACATGATATAAGCTGCTACGCAGCTAGATTGTATAATATTAAGTTGAAACACTCGCCGCCCGATCGAACCTGCGGTGATGCTTGACACTTCATCGAAATCCGCTACCGAAATAGTCTTACGTTTTCGACTTGTCTATAAGCGAGTCGTGGCAGTTCCCTATCCCGACGGGAGCGGCATTCTAACACAAAGCCCTCTTAAAAGGGCGGGGTTTTCAACCCAATTTTTTGATAAAATAAATTACCAATCGCTAAAATATAGCGGTTCGATCGCGTGGTGAGATATGCCCTATGCCCTATGCCCTATGCCCTATGCCCTATGCCAGATAGTACCTCATGTTACTGAGAAAGGTTATATATGTATATCCCAGCCAAAAATCATCTATCTTCAGTAGAACAATTAGAATAATGGTTACATAAATTATTAAATGAAGGACAACTTGTTATTAAATCCGCTACATTCCATACATTGCTCGTTGCCGAACTTCCTTCCTTCTTGGAATCTAAAACCTAAAATCTAAAATTCTGCCGCCATGTCCCAAAAAAACGAAACCGCTGTTCTGGTATTATCGCTCCTAATTACGATCGGGCTAGCCGGTGCAGGTATTTGGTGGCTGACAAGCCGAGGCAGCATCAATCTCGGAAGTTCATCACCCCAAAATCAGACATTTTCCAAGTCTCCGACGGGAAATTCCCCGCAGTCAGAGCAGGCAATTGGGCAGCGTCTGAGTGCCGGACAAAAACTGTTAATTCCAGAGCAAGCAACAACAACCAAACAAGCAGCAGTACAGGCGATCGCCTCTGGCAACTATAACGCAGCTATTTCCGACTTACAAGCTTCGCTGAACACCAACCGCAACGATCCAGAAGCACTAATTTACCTCAACAACGCCCGCATCGGCGAGCGAAAATCCTACACAATTGCCGCCGCGGTTCCCATTGGCAGCGATATCAATGCTGCTCTAGAAATTATGCGGGGCGTAGCTCAAGCTCAAAATGAAATCAACCAAAGCGGCGGCATTAGCGGTACTCCATTAAAAGTGGTAATTGCTAACGATGACAACAACCCAGAAATTGCCGCACAAATTGCCAGTGCTTTAGCAAATAACTCGGAAATTTTAGGAGTAATCGGGCATTTTGGTTCAGATACAACGCTAGCAGCCAGCAAGATTTACCAGGAGAAACAATTAGTAGCAATTTCTCCCACAAGTACGTCGGTGCAGCTTTCAGGAGTTGGCAGCAATATATTTAGGACAGTGCCGAGCGATCGGTTTGCGGCTAATGCTATTTCCCGCTATATGCTGGGAAAATTGCAAAAGCAAAAAGCTGCTGTATTTTTCAATTCTGCCAGCAGTTACAGCAAATCTTTAAAAGATGAATTCACTACCGCTCTTTACGGAGATGGAGGACAAATAGTAGGCGAATTTGACTTTGCTAATGGCAATTTTAATGCTGCCGAGAGCGTTAAAAGTGCGATCGCCCAAGGAGCAGAAGTGATTATGTTAGCATCCAATTCAGCCACGATCGACCAAGCTTTGCAAGTAGTGCAAGTAAACGCCAAACGGCTGCCATTACTAGCAGGAGACGGTGCTTATACTGCTAAAACACTGCAAATCGGTGGCGCAGGAGCAACAGATATGGTGCTAGCTGTTCCTTGGCACATTCTCGCAGATCCGCAGTCAAACTTTCCCCAAACATCCAAACAACTTTGGAAAGGTGAAGTAAGTTGGCGCACAGCTTTAGCCTACGACGCAGCCCTGGCCTTAATTGCCGGTTTAGGGCGCAATCCGACTCGTACAGGCATTCAACAAGCTTTATCGGCGTCAGATTTTTCGGCAAAAGGAGCATCCGGCCCGATTCGGTTTTTACCTTCGGGCGATCGCAATCGAGCAGTTCAATTAGTAACTGTTCAACCCGGAAATCGCACCAGTTACGGTTACGATTTTGTGCCGATATCCGGTTTGTAAACTATTTGCGATCGCGAAATATAGGTGATAATATTCAGTAATAAGTTCTATAGCTTATCAAGCAGAAATGCTTACAAGATGAGTAGTTATATCAAATCCGCTTGCATCGGAATTCATATTACGCACAATCAGGACACGGCAGTGCCGTTTCCCTACAATTAATCGGGTGAGAATTACATCTCTCATTAAGTGTTCTTGATTATTTAGCCGTAGGGACACCGCGAGTGGCTTTCGTCGTGTCAACTTAACGTTAAACAGGTAGTCCGACAGTCCTTAGCGGGAATGAATTCCCTGCCTCAAAGCTAAAGTCCTTTTGCATAGGGCCCAGAAGAAAAATTTTTAAACTCATTAGTCCTCCTAGCGAGGACTTTAGCTATTAGAAAGAGGTTTTAACCCCGCTAAGGACTGCCGGGTAGGCGGGAGGACTGATAAACTAAAAGCTTAAGTTGACACGACGAAAGGCAGTGGCGTGTCCTCGGTATCATTCCTCAACTAAATTCTCCCCTACTTACTTCTGTTTGATTACTACCAAAGTAATGTCATCAAATACTTTTTGCTCCCCGATGTATCGCCGCACGTCGTCAATAACAGCTTGCTTGATTTCGGCTGCTGACTGTTCCCTGTTAAGGGCAACAACTTCAATCACTGGCTCGATACCGTATTGATCTTTATTCATATTAAAAGCTTCCGTAATTCCATCGGTGTAGAGTACGACAATATCCCCCGAATTTAACTGTATTTCAGTAGTAGCAATGAAATCGGAAATATCTTCTTCTAAGGCGATCGGGAAGCCTAAGTCCATCGTATCAATGTGTTCTACTTCGCCGCTGGAACGCACGACAATCACCTCTTCGTGCTGTCCGCTCAAAAGCAGGGTGTTGTCCCGATATTCCAGCAAAGAAAGGCTCATATTTTTACCGGAATTCATGCGATCTACGTTGTCAAAAAGCGTTTGGTTGACTGTCTGCAATAATTTAACTGGGTCGGTTTCATTGTGGGTAAACAAAGTGCGAATTGCTGTTTGCGCCATAATCATTAATACGCCGCTTTCTAAACCGTGTCCTGTCACGTCGCCGATGCCAATTGTGGCTTTACCGTCGTGATTTAGTACGTCGTAGTAGTCGCCGCCAACTTCATCAGCCGGTTCCATGAATGCAGCAATTTCTAGCCCTTCAATTGACTCTAATTCCTGCTGTTGAGGCAAAATCATTTGTTGCAGGCGGCGGGTTACGTCTAGTTCGGCACTCATGCGAAGGTTTTCTACTTTTAGCCGTTCGTTCAAACCCAATATTTCTGCATTAGCTCGGGCTAATTGTGCAGTGCGATCTTCTACTTTTTGCTCTAAAGTTTGGTTGTAATCTTCTAATTTTTCGTATAGATTTGCATTTTCAATAGAGATAGCGGCTTGAACGGCAATGATTTTTAAAGTTTCCACTCTTTCCGAGGTAAAAGCGCCGATCGCCAAATTATTTTCTAAGTAGAGAATTCCCCCTAGTTTGCCTTGATTGAGTAGGGGAGTGCAGAGAATAGATTTGGGCCCAGTAGCGGTAATGTAAGAATCGTGAGTAAATTGTCCTTCATTGGTGGCGTTATTTAATACTACATTTTCGTGGCTGCGAGCGACGTAGTTAACTATGGCGGTTGACAGCAGGGGAATTCCAGTTGCAGGATCTACAGAATCTACGGGAATGGATTGCATAATGGTAATGCGATCGCATTCTACTGCTGCTTCCGCTTCAATCGCCCAATTCCCGCCTTTATCCAGAATGAGAAAACCTTTTTGGGCGCCTGCGTTTTCAATCACAGTTTTCATCACCTGGTTTAACAATTGTTCGAGAACGATTTCACCGGAAATAGCTTGGGATGCTTTCATTACCGCGGCAAAATCTAATGTTTCGCCCGATCTTCCAGAGGTTGTGGTAATTGAATTTTTGGTATTTTGAGTTGAACCAAGCGACTGAAGGGCTAAAAACTGCGGGTATCGCGCTTCCAAATCTTTTACCTTAGCCACAGCCCCCCAGCGCTGATAAGCATAGTGGGCATCTTGCAAGTAGTGACGAGCAGCATGATTTTGGTTTCTGGCGAGATAGA
This sequence comes from Microcoleus sp. C2D2, assembly GCF_036702495.1. Taxonomy (NCBI): domain Bacteria; kingdom Bacillati; phylum Cyanobacteriota; class Cyanophyceae; order Oscillatoriales; family Microcoleaceae; genus Microcoleus; species Microcoleus sp. C2D2. Next base: position 19,076 of record NZ_JAUBTO010000142.1, read on the forward strand.
ATCTTCCTGCTAGTTCGTAAGCGAGGGCTTCTTCGTTGAGATATTCGTTTTCCTGGGCTAGGGTGATGGCTTTGTCGTAATATTCTCTGGCATCTTTATCGTTGCCTAATACGCGATCGCGTTCCGCTTCGACTAGATAGAATTTGTGAAGGTAATTCATGGGAGCGTGCTTCGCCCATGTTTCCATTTTTTCTTGATTGGCAGTGACTTTTTCAAGAATGCGATTTTGTTCCGTCTCTGAGGCATTAAGAAAAATTGCTAGCAGAGCTAGTGAATCATAAAAATAGGCTGGGGGAGCAAAGCAAGTTGTTGACGCATTAACTATATATTCTTCTAACTGAACTGCATTTTCAACGGCTTGCTCAAACTCATAGAAGTGCTAACACAGGGTAAGTTTGTTAGTATACAAGTGAAGCATTGCGGTTCTATCTGTGACCTTAAGATGAAGCGGCACCATTTTCCTCTCATCGTATACTTCACCACTTAAACAAGACGGTTCTTCAGACCGCCCTATCAAGTTTAGGACTACCTGCCAAAATATTTGATGCCAATGAAGGAATGCTTCTTGCTTGAGTTGAGCAATAGCTTGATTGTAGGTTTCCTGTTCTCGTTCAAGTTCTACTAATTCCCTGCCACTCAAATATGACATCATGCAGTAACCCATTGCACCACCGGCAGCAAATTCAAAATCTCCGGTTTCCAGTCCACTTTGATAAGCTTCTAACTTGTATAGCAACACTTTCCTGAGATGCTCCTTCAAATGTTTTACGAAGTTACAGAAAACGTAGATTTTGGCTTTAAGTTTTTTGGCATTGAACCGTTCTAAAAGATGCAAAGCTAACTGACCTAGTTGATATGCGGTATCAATTTGTCCCCTGCCACAGATAATCAATCCATAGTTCGCATATGCAAAAGCTGACTCGGGCGCATTGCCTTGCGTAACCGAAAGATTGACTTGTTTGCACGCAATCAGCGGAATCAGTTCATTAACTGTTATGTAGGCAGGACTCCATACAATGGTCATAATCTGCATAGCAGCCAGTGCGATCGGATCGGTCATGGTTGGCAGGTCAATTAAGTCCGAGGGCGCTTTTCCTGTTAAAACTAACTGTGTCTCCTCCAGAGTAAGCATTATGTCCGCCAGACTTGGCTGTGCTGGAAAGACCACGCCTAACAAGTTCAGCACTCTGAGCGCAGTTTTGACAGCTTCCAAGTGTTTGTTCTCTGCCCAATATGCTTGGATGCAAACTTCGTAGACTTTCACTTTGTCTAGCAGCGTCTTGGCTTGTTTCAGGACTATCTCCGTTAAGCGTTCCATTTCCTCAAAATCGGTACTCAGGTAAGCTGCCTCTGCTGCTTCCACATATAGCGATCGCAAATCATTCATAAATCGATCGAGGGTTCGATCGAGCAGTAGTTTCATGAGAATGTTGGCTCAAA
>NZ_JAUBTO010000143.1:0-19819 GCF_036702495.1 Microcoleus sp. C2D2
GCTCTCGGTCCCAACTGCGCCGCTGTCGGCGTCCAAGTTACCAGTCCGGTAGTTGGGTTGATGGAGACGCCAGCAGGCGCGCCCGGTTTCAGCGCGTAAGTAATGGTGTCGCCGTCGGCATCGTTTGTAATTGCCCGGTACTCGAACCGCTTGCCGACTTGGGGTTGCAAGTCCGACGGCGGTGTGGAAGCAAACAGCGGAGGATTGTTGGGCGGCACCAGTTCCACTTCAACGTACTGCAAAGCTTGACCGCCCTTGCCGTCAGTTGCCCGCAAGGCGACATTGAACTTCACCGCCTGCGGTGCCGCCTCTGGGCGACCGAACGCAATCAAGCGATCGCGCGTCGCCTGCAGTTCTTTATAATATTCTTCGACCTGGGCTGCCGTCGGAGTCCAAACTACGGTGCCGTTTTCTGGGTCAACGCTCATCCCTGGGGGATTGAGAACTAAACCGTAAGTTACCCCGTCAGCATCCGGGTCAGACGCTAAAGCCCTGTAAACGTATGATTCCCCAGCTTTCAACGAAGCTGTTGGCGCTACAGTCAGGAAAGTGGGGTCCGAGTTGGGCGCCTCTTGCGAACCCTTGTGTACGCCGAACAAGTGAGTAAAAGTTTCCCCCGCAGCCGTGACGGTATCTGTAAAAACCGACGTACTGGGGGCAGTCTGCATGTAACCCTCTGGCGCTACGGTCCGCACTTTGTAAGTACCCGGCAGCAAATTGTCAAAAGTAAACTGATAGTTGGTTTTGCCCAGAAGCGACTCTGTATCGTCCTTTTTGGTCAACTGCTTCGGTTCGCTGGGGTCTAGTATGCCGTTGTTGTTAACATCCACATAGACCGGCACATTTTCCATCAAAGGCTCGATCGTGTAGCGGGGGTCAAAACCGCCAAAAACGCTGCTTAACTGGTCTACATCGGTCAATATCACCGCTTCTGGGTCGAGTTTTTTGATGGTATCCAGGGTCGAATATTGGCCGATTCCAAAACCTGTCAAGCCGATGCCCTTAGTTTTGAGGTCGGCACCCACCTCCGCCGCGACGGCGGCGTCCAAAGCGCCGTAGCCGTCGGACATGAAGATAATGTTCGGGTCCCCGGGCATCAAATCGATTAATTGGTCGATCGCCTGCACGGCTTTGGTAAAATCGTTGTGACCGTTGGGCACAGTGTAAGTGCTGCTTGCCAAGATTTCCCGGATGTCGGGGATGCCGTTGTTGTTTTTATCTGCCAGGGGCGTCGTGTAGGGCTGAACCCCAGGCGTTGTGGGATCCATATCTTGAATCGCAGCGCTTTCTTTGTGCGGAATTAACCCGATATTGACTCTATCTCCCAAACCTTGAGCTATTAATGTATCGAGGAGAGTTTGAGTAGCGGCAACTTGAGCTTTGAGAACATCATCTACCCCCACAGGCCCATCAAAAGGAGCAGCCGTACTGCCCGAAACGTCGATCGCCACCACAATCGCCGGATTGTTGCCCTTAACCAGTTTAGAATCTCGGAAGCCGTTGCCGTTCAAATCGTCGAACACCGCCCCCTGGATTTTACCCACAGTACCGTAAGCATCCACAGCAAAAGTCTGAGAACCCTTGCCACCGCGTCCGTCTGCCACTTCCACTGTAAAATTAGCCCGCTGCCCGGGCTGCACATTTTCCGGGAACCACAGCAACTCACCGCTATCGCCGTCAATCAATGCCCCCAGCGGGCCGTCAACCAAGCGGTATTTGAGCCTGTCGCCGTCCGGGTCAACCGCAGACAACTGATAGCGGTAAATTTTATCATCCAGCCCGAAGCGCGGAACCGGTTCGCTGACAATAACCGGACTGCTGTTGGTCGGGTCGGGCCACACCCGAATGCTGTACTCTTGAACATCCTTGCCACCTTTCGAGTCTTCCGCCGCCAGTTTCACAGCATACAAGCCCGTCGAACCCCCCGTATTGCCGCCCGTTTCCCCCGTTCCTGGAGTAACGATATCTGCTGCTGTTTTCTCGTAGCGAAAAGCCCGGAATTCGTAATTGACTGGAGTAGTAGCAGTTCCCCCCTCAATTAACAAAGCGTACTCTCCAGTAGCCGGCAACTCCAACTCGAAGTTACTGTTGAGCCAAGTATCGCCGCCGGGTACCACTTTATTGTCCGGGCCGATTAGCTTCCAGCGGTTTGAAGTATTGCCAACAATCGAATCAAAGAACAAGCGATCGCCTTTCGTGCCTTCAAACTTGTAGAATTTGCTTTGCTGTCCGTTCGACAAAGAACCTTTTACTGGTATGCTAAACGGCATTTCGCTAGCAGAAGACAGTTCTAAAAGTTGGAACGAGTAGTTTTGGTTGCTGGCTTGTTCCCCTTCTATTACCAGTTGATACAAACCCTTTTGAGCGAGAGTGACAGGTGCTACGTCGGTGTACTGGAAATTGCTTCTGGTAAATACCGCTTCCCCAGTCGGGCTGTATAAAGTTGCAGAGACATTAGTTCCCACCATACCGTTGAAAGCCACTCGCAGACCTTCCACGCCGTCAAAAGTATAAACTTTAGCTTCAGTTCCGTTTGTCACTGACGATACGACACCGCCAATTTCCAAGTAATTAGTTGTCGGACTTCTGAGGCTGCTGGGTAACTCGGCGACGCGCAATTGATAGCTACCAGTTGAAGAAGGGTAATAGCCGTATGTTTGTAGAGTGTATTGTCCTGTTTGCGGCAATACTTTTGGCACAGTATTGTAGCGGGTATCGTGATTGTCGAATACCTTGCTCCCGTCAGGGGCTATCAGCCTGGCCCTGATTTCCCAGTTATTATTATTAATGCTGTCTAAGAAAATTTGAGTGCCAGCCGACGCGGTGAATTGGTGATTGTTAACGCCCCCGGCCGTCAGCGAGTCGCTAATTGTAGAATTTAGTCCCGTGTTAGTTATGCGTGCTGGCGTACTATCGATCGCAGTAAAACTGTAGCTGACGGGTGAAGAGTTGTTTCCGGTAATAGCTAGGGTGTACAAACCTGCAGTCGGCAGCGCCACCTTAAAATCTGGCGAGTTCCAAGAGGGGGAAGCTATTACTTTGCTGTCAGGTCCGTAGAGCACCCAATTCCCACCGCTCAACGCAGCAGCATTCAAGTCAAAGTTTAACACTTGACCTTGACGCCCAGTAATTTGATACAAGTCAACTTCCCCCGTTTCAGCAGTGCCGGTATTGGGTTCAGTCAAATTTAGGGGAGTTACTTTAGCTAAATCGCTTAAAGTAAAACTGTAATTGCCAGTGTTATTGTTGCTGCCGTCAACTACCAGGCGGTAAGTCCCGTTGGCAGTCAAAGTTTGTGGCAGCCAGTCAGCGATCGTATTAACACTCGAAGCACCCAACGTGCCAACAACTGCGTTGCCAAAAGGATCGTAGAGTTGCGCCACCAAATTGCTGTTCCCAGCTAGACCGTCAAAAAACAGCTTTTGTCCGACCTTACCATCAAAAGTATAAGTATCTTTTTCTCCCGCCTCTGTGATGTTTTGACTGATAGTTTGACCGAGAGTTAAAGGTACTGTGGTTAACTCAGGCGTCACCGCTTTAAACTCGTAATTGTTATTAGGTCTGTCCTGACCGCTTAAAACTAAGGCGTACTCACCAGTAACGGGTAAAGCTAATTCGTAGTCAGAAGTCAAACCTTGATAGTTTAGGCGCTTGCCATCGGGACTGTAAAGATAATAGTAATTGTATGGATCTCCGGCAGCCACATCGAAGTATAAATAGTTGCCTTCCGTGCCTTGAAATTTATAAACTTGAGTTTCGCGCCTGCTACTGCCGAAGTTGCCCGAAATAGGAGCATCCCAAGTCAATGGTTGGCCAGCCGCTAAATCGAGCAAGCGGAAACTGTAACTATCTCCCGCACTGTCAGCGTAGCCATCTACTATCAGCTTGTAATTGCCTTCTTTGGTAAGAGTTACAGGTTCGCGATCGCCGTTTGCATATTGGTCACCAAAAACCGTTACTCCATCCGGGTCTACCAGCTTTACTGCTAGATTTGTTGGTGAATTTTCCAAGCTGTCAAACCACAGCTTTTGACCCAGCTTTCCTTGAAAAGCATAGATATCCTGTTCTCCAGCTTCGCTAATCTTACCGCTGGCAGTATCGCCTACATAGTAAGGAGTTGTGACGATATCTGGCGTTACTATTTGCAGGTTGTAATTGTTGTTATTAACGGCGTTTTTGCCCGAAAGAATTAGAGTGTATTCCCCCGAAGAAGGCAGCGCTGCTACCTCGTAACCAGAACTTAAATATTGAGAGGGAAAAACTAACTTTCCGTATTGGTCGTAAAGGTGATAAAGGTTGGGAGAGTCGCCTTGGGTGCGGTCAAAATAAAGAGGCTGACCTTGAGAACCAGTGAATTGATAGGCGATCGCTTCCCGCCTGCTGGTGCCGAAGTCCCCCTTAATAGGAGTATCTAAAGAAGTAACATTTGCCGCTGCCGAGTCAAGGAAGCGGAATTGGTAATCACCCGTATAATCGTAGGAACCGTCTACTTTTAAGGTGTAAGTTCCAGCCTCAGTTAAAGTCAATAACTCTGAGGAATTTCTATCGTCGCCAAGATTGTGACCGTTCAACAGAAGTTTGCCTGTTGGCGAATACAAGTAAGCGCTAATGTTGCTGCTGGGGAACAAGCTATCCAACCACAACTGTTGACCGGGACTGCCCGTAAAAGTGTAGGTATCTTGTTTTCCCGGTTCCCCGATCGTGCCTGATATTGTATCTCCAATTACGTGAGGTTGGGTGACGAGATCGGGCGTTACCATCCGCAGGGTATAATTGTTATTAGTTTGGCCGGTTCCGTTAAAAACAAGAGTGTACTCGCCAGAACTCGGCAGCTTAGTCGGTTCAACGCCGTAATCGTAGGAGTAAGGATAGGGAGGGTCATAAGACAAATTCTGATAGAAAAAGCGCTGCCCGTCGGGACTGTAGACGGAGTAGTTGGATCCGCCTCCATCAATGCGATCGAAATAGACATATTGACCCTCAGAACCCGTGAATTTATACACGACCGCATCGCGCTTGCTCGTGCCAAAATTGCCGGTAGTATTTGTATCTAAAGAGGTGGTTTGTGCGGCTGCCGCCAAATCGAGAATGCGGAAGCTGTAGCTGCCGGTAGCGTCACCAGAACCATCTACTACAAAGCGGTAATTACCCGTTTCTTTAAGAGTAGTAAGAGCGGCGGGTTCGAGATCGCTTCCCAAATTTTGACTGCTCCAGATTACAGTATCTGTGGGACTGTACAAAGTACCGTCAATATTGCTCGCCGCGAGGAGGCTGTCGAACCACAAACGTTGACCTTCCGTACCCGCAAAAGTATAAGTATTTTGCTGACCGGCTTTGGCAATTTCCCCATTCACGGTATTGCCGATTGTCAAGGAAAATGCACCATCTGTTGGAGTGACGATCCGCACGCCGTAATTGTTATTGGGGTTGTTGTTGCCAACAAAAGCTAACAGGTACTCGCCGGAACTAGGCAGTTTTTTCGGTTCGCTATCGTAGCTCAGGCTGTTATAGTAAAATCGATTTCCGTCAGGACTGTAGAGATAGTAGCTGTTGTAGTAATCCCCATCGGTGCGATCGAAATAGAGGTGCTGGCCTTCTAAACCTTGAAACTTGTACAAAACAGTTTCTCGATTGCTCGCACCGAAGCTGCCGGATACAGTTCTATTATCCAGGCTAGTTAAAGTTGTTGCGCCCGCGTTGTCAAGCAGTCGGAAGTTGGCTGTAGTTGCTGATGTATTATTTGATTGCAGCACTAAATAATATTCGCCATCAGCTTCTAAAGTCTGCAATACAATATCGCCTGATAAATCTCCGGTATAAGCAACTTGCCGCCCGCTCGAATTCAACAACTTTGCCGTGACGTTGGTACTGCTAGTATTTAAACCATCTAACCAAACTTTTTGACCGACTGTCCCCGTGAATTTGTATGCTTTCGTTTCCCGAGGATTTAAGGATACATTGATGGGGGCATTTAAGGCGAGCGTTGGCGATGCTTTGAGGTCAACCAATTGGAAGCTGTAATTGCCCGTGGTAGTGGCAGGGGAACCGTAAACTTGCAGCTTGTAGGAACCTGTTTGCGTTAGTTGATAGGCACCGCTGTCGCTTTGAGCGTCCAGGCCGGTGAAACCAGGAAAATTCGTGCTATCTGGATTTAAAAGTCCAACCCGCTTTGTCGAGTCGTTGCTTTGACCGTCAAAATAAATTAGCGTCCCAGATGCGGCTGTGAAGGAGTATTCATCCCTTTGGCCCGGTGCCGACAGCGTACCGCCATAGGGCACGGACAACCCGCTGTTGGTTGTTGCTGGTGGTAGGGTGCTGCTGACTTGGATGTTGCTGTAGCTGACCGGATTTGCCGAAGTATTCCGCAGCGCCAGGATGTAAGTGCCGTCAGCGGGCAGCGTAGAGGTAAAGCCAGTAGTGTTAAGGTTTGCCGAGCCGACCCTGTTGTTTTCGTAGTAGTAAGGGTTCAGCAGGCTTTGAGGGGCGTACAGCACCCACTCAGCACCGGAAATCGCGCTAGAGCCGGGGAACGTCAATTGCTGTCCTGCCGTACCGTTAATCTTATACAGGACGGTTTCTTTGGCAGCCACAGAGCCGCTGAGGGGGCTTCCCAACGGCAGTAGCGGCGCTGCGTCAGAGAGACTGAAGCTGTAATCTCCAGTCTTGCCGTAATTGCCGTCAACGGTCACTTTGTAAATACCCGGTTCGGTGAGGGTGAAGGGTTCCTTGTCCGAACCTGTGTTGCCGTTGAGAACCACTTTACCGCTGGGACTTTCAATTTTAACGGCGATATCGCTGTTGCCAGTGCGGGGGTCGAAGTACAGCGTTTGACCGACAGTACCCGTAAAGGTGTAGGCATCTTGTTCTCCCAGCTTGCTGATGCTGTTGGTAACTGGGTTATTCAGCGCTAGCGGGCTGGGGGGTGAAGTCGTGGTAACTAGCTGAATTTTGTAGTTGACAGGCGCGCTGTTTTCTCCCCGCAGCATCAGGTAGTAGGTACCGTCTCCCGGCAATACCTGTTCAAAGTCGCTTCCAAGTGGTTCTTCCCTGAGTTGGTCATTGTTGGAGTTGTAGAGGTGCCAATTGGTGTTGGGGGAGTTTTCTTGGCTGTCGAAGTAAACGCGATCGTCTTTCGATCCCGTAAATTGATAAAACTGTATCGCTTTCCCAGGATTCAAAGTGCCGGATGTAGGCGTCAAGGCATCTTTTTGCAAAACTGGCGCGACACCGACATCTATTAGGCTGAAGCTGTAGTTATCCGTTGACTCATAAGAGCCGTCTACCTCCAGCGAGTACGTTCCAGACTCTGGCAAAATGACAGGATTCCGCCAAGTGTCTGCGTACATCTGAACGCTGTTGATGACTTTAGTACCGCTGGGACTAACTAATGTAGCTAGGTTATTGGGCGTGTCTGTCAGAGTATCGAGGAACACCCGCTGTCCCTTGGTACCAGTAAAGGTGTAAACGTCCCGCTCGCCTTTCTCGCTAATGGAACCCGACACTGGGGCATTAAATGCCAACGTCTCTGAACGGACATCGGGAGTAATCACTTTGAACGAGTAGTTAACTGGGTTGGTGCCGTTGTTGCCGCTGATTGCCAGCGTGTAAGTGCCGGAGGTAGGCAGCACCTCTTCTATGTCGGTATTCTGGTCGGCGTGACGGATCTGGTTGTTCCCGGAATCGTAGAGAGTCCAGGTTGTATTTGCAGTTCCGCCTGGTGTATCCAAAAACAGGCGCTGGTTTTTCTCGCCTGTAAACTTGTACAAATGCGCTTCTTGACCGGGGGTGAGCGTGCCGCTGATATTCGTATCTAAGGAGATGGGCGTTGAGGACTCCAAGTCCAAAATACTAAAGCTGTAAGTACCCGTGTTTTCTAGGGCCCCGTCAATTTCTATGCGGTAAGTGCCGCTTTCTTTTAAGGTAAATGGAGCTCCATCGTCGCTGTACTCAAGATAGCGAATCGGCAGGTTGGTGCCGCTGGGGCTGATAATTTTTACTGTGTCCCACCAGGAGTAGTTCGGGATATCTTTTTTGTGGAACAGGCGATCGAAATAAATGCGCTGTCCCGGCTCTCCTGTGAATGTGTAGAAGTCTTTTTCCCCTTTTTCTTTGAGTTCGCCGTAAACGCTGTTGGGTGTGGCGTTGCTGCCGGGGACAATGGGTACTGTTATTTCATCGGGCGTGATAATCTCGAACGAGTAATCCACGGTGCTGGTAAAGCTGGACTTGCCTTGCAGCGCGAGTACGTACTCGCCGTCGGACGGCAAGTACAGCTCCATGTCCTCAAAGCTATTATAAATGGGTGTTTTGTTGTCGGCCGTGTAGAGTACCCAGTCGAGGCTGCCGCTGCTGCTTTCTTTGTCGAAGTAGAGCTTTTGACCCTTGCTACCGGTGAAGCGAAATACATCGTCTTCCGAACCGGGAGTTAAAGTGCCCTTAATGGTTGTATCGAAGGGGATGGCCGGTACCAAACCGACGTCAATAACGCTGAAGCCGTAGCTGCCTGTAGTGTCGCCGAGGGCTGACGTTACTATGCGGTAATTTCCTGTTTCTTTGAGGTCGAAAATTCTGTTGCTGTTTAAGTCGCCGGTTGATATATTCTGACCGCTGGGGCTTTGGATATCGAATCTCCAATTCCCCGCAGCGCCGCTATATTGCAGCGGATCTATGTAAATTCGCTGCCCGGCGCTGCCGCTGAAGCTAAATTCGTCGCTCTCCCCTGGCAAGCTAATTTTACCCAGTACCGTATCTCCCAGCATGAGAACGGCTGGTGGCGTCCATTCTACCAGCCCCGTGTTTGGGTTAACTTTCATGCCCTCTGGGCCGATAACTAAGCTGTAGTTGACTGTATCGCTGTCGGGGTCTACTGCGTGAGAGTCATAGGTGTAGGGTTGCTTGAGCCACGCATCGACAACTGGCGTGGAAGTGAAAATCGGAGGTCGGTTCGGCGGCGGGTTAATAGCTGAAAGCGTGTATTTCTGTTGGGCAACCCCACCTTTTCCATCGGACGCTTCCACCGTCACCGCGTGATTTCCAATATCTCCGGCAACCGGATTCCAACTAATAATGCCGGTTTCAGAATCTATCTCCATTCCTTGCGGTTTTTCCAACAAGGAATAAGTCAGCGCATCCCCATCGGCATCGACGGCAATTGCGGAATAAACGTAGTCTTTCCCCACCAAAGCTTCGGCATCTGGTGCTGTCTTAAATTCGGGAACTTGATTTAACTGACTTAAAAATACTAAGTCGTAATCAAACTGAACTCCTTGAGGATTGTAAAACTTTAACGTGTCGGTTGATGTCAGTTCTCCCGGCTCTAAAATGCCGCCGCCAACCAGTTTAGTAATGTCGTAATAAGGAATTCCTTCTGGCGTTATTCCGTCCGCATCCAGCATCCGCACCGTTGGGTCGCTGATATTGTTTATCCCTACCAATAACGAACCCCGCACGGGATACTGTCCTGTATTTTTTACCGCTAAATCGGCGTAAAGAATTTTGCTGCTCGAATTGAAGGAAGTCTGCTTGTATTCTGCTTCGAGACTGCTCGAAACGTCCCGCAGGCTGGCGAAATTGACGGGCGCGTCGGTGGATGCACCCTCGTCGGGCGATACTGTTAATTGAGCTGTTGGATCCCCTGAAGGTTGGATGCCTATTGAGATGATGCCGACTCTGGTTGCTGTATCGCTGTCGTTGTTTACCAACCGCACTTGCAGTTGAGCTGCCGTACCGCCCGCTATTTGCGATAAGTTGACGCTGATATTAGAGCCGTTGAAAGTAACGCCTGCTGCTAGTTGGGGAGGCTGTCCCTCGGTGAAATTGAAGAAGCTGTTGTGTCCCGTTCCTACAGTGTGAACTAAAGAACGGCCGCTGGCATCGACTAAGGCTATTTCAAAAGCGTCGTTGATGGAGTCGGGGTCTGCCGTGTCGAAGTTGAGACCGGTGATGTTGACGCTAAGGGTTGACGGCCCTGCTGGAATTGTAATTGCTTGTTCTAACTTTTCTGTGAAGGATGTCCCTTCTGCCAGCCATACAATGTCAGAGTCAGCAGTTTCGGTGCGGGTAAAAGTTCTGGTGGCGGTGCTCTGGTTGCCTGCCTTGTCTGTGGCAGTGGCGGTGAAAATATTGCTGCCAATAGCTAATGTTACTCCTGCAAACTCAAAGTGTCCCGTAGAGTCAGCAGTAGTTATAGCTTGTGTCTCAGCTAGGATGACGGTACTTCCCGGGTCGGTTTGCCCGGTTAAGGTGACGGTGGAGTCTAGGGTTTGCCCGTCCCCTATTGGAGGGGTATCGAACGCTGGGTTTAAGCCGAATGTTAGTTCTGGCGGTGTCGTGTCGAGGGTGAAGGGGAGTTCAAAGGTGCTGGTATTGCCGTGAGAGTCGGTTGCAACCAGGTATAGGATGTATGTGCCGTCTGCTAAGGTGTTGCCGTTTAACGCCGAGAGTTCGTTGCGGGTGAGTGCAAAGCTGCCGTCAGAGGTTAGCAAGTCTTTAAGTTCAATGCCGGTAGACTCCCTCGAAAAGCTGGCGCGGAAGCTAGCAATGCCGCTGGCATCGGTAACTGTTCCGCTGACGGCGGGGTTGTTGGTAATGCCGTCGGTACTGTTAGAACCGGTGTCGTCAACTAGCGCTGCCACAATGGCGGGGGGGTCTGTCTCCGCTGACACAAGGCTGTTGGCGTATTCTATCAGTTCCTGTCCCAGGGGAGTGTTGCGCCATTCTTTAGCAGGATTGATGACTGCATCCAGCAGCGGTGCGTTTCCTTTTGCTCCGATTACTGTGAAGATTAGGTCATTGTAGTCGCCGTCTGAGTTGGCGGCCGACATATCTTCCATCGCGAAGGTGTTCCCCGTACCTGTTGCGTCGGCGATCGGCAACACGTAAGATGTATCGTTGGGGTTGGCGCTCTCGATCGAGAACAAGGGACGCAGTTCGGGAAACAAATCCCACAACCACGAGAATTGCAGCGATGACTGCACCGTACCGCTGGGTACTAACATGACGGCAAAGGTATCATTGGGCGTCATGTTGAAGGTTTTGATGCCCTGGTACGGGCCGCTGCCCCACGAACCTTCTCCCGGCATCGCACCGGTGAATTTGCCTCCTTCGATGCTGTCGCGGATGACGAGGTGCCCTTCAGTGGAATTGGTGAGAACTCTCCTGGCTGCTTCGGCAATAAATTCTGGACTCCCTGGCGTCAGCGCTTCCATTCCTGACAGGCTGAAAATGCCCAGCTCGCCTTCATAGTAGCCACCGTCAAATTGATAGTCAATTTTGACTTGTCCGTTGGCATTTTCTACCAGAAAAGTGCCGGGACTGAGTGAGTTAGCTGCTGCTGTTATTGAGAGATTTGCTTGAGGATTGGTATTGCTTGGGAAGTCGCCGGCACCCTGTGTTGGATTGGGGACAATGTCGGCAATACCGTCAGAAACTTGAGCCGGTTCTTCTGCCTCTAACGAGAGCAAACCGCTCGATATATCTGCTGGTTTTGGCGCCGTTTCGGTATCGGAATACGCAGGCTCTGAGTCGGTTGTTTCTGTGGGAGTTGAATTGCTATTATCAGTGTTTGAAATTGGTTCGGGTGGGGAGTTAAGAGTTGAGGGTGAAGCGCTGGTTTCGACTGAGGCTATCTGTGCCGTACCTGCTGTTTCTGATGAATTTGAGTAAAGTGTCGGTGGGGCAGAATCGGTTTGTAAGTTAGAGTTAGAGTCGGAATTTACCGGGTCGATTTCGAGAGAATTAACGACTATTGCCGGGGGGGTTTCAGTCTCTAATTCTGCTGCTGTGAAGGTGACAGCGCTCTCCGGAGCGATTGTATGGGCAGAGCCTTCTGAAAGAGGGAGAGCGTCTGTTTTTGGTGGCAATTGCTTGCTTTCAAATTCTGCTGTTATTTCAGCAACAGTCAACTCGGGTTCAACGGTATCATCCGCTTCGGGTGTGGCAACAATTGACTCGGTTTTTGTCACCAATTGTTCGGTTTCTAAGAAGGCTCCTATTTCAGAAAAAGCGGTATTATCTTCAATTAAATTGGCAACCTTTTCTGCAGTAATCTCAACAGCCTGTTCTCTTTCCGAATTTAATTCAGTAGGGCTAACACTAAGTGTTTCTGGGGGAGAGGCTGTTTGTTCTATGAGTTGCAATTCTTGAGTATCGGATTGGTCAACAGTTGATGTTTCTGTGGCTGGCGATTCTTGAGTATCGGATTTACCAACTGTTGATGTTTCTGTTAGTGGCGATTCTTGGCTGTCTGAGTTAGCAACTGTTGAGGTTTTTGTTAGTGGTGATTCTTGGCTGTCTGAGTTAGCAACTGTTGAGGTTTTTGTTAGTGGTGATTCTTGGCTGTCTGAGTTAGCAACTGTTGGGGTTTCTGTTAGTGGCGATTCTTGGCTGTCTGAGTTAGCAACTGTTGCTGCTGTTGGCTGAGGTTTTTGTTGGTCGTTATCAGCAGCTATTGATGGTGTTTCTTCTTGGGATTTCTCACCAGAATTGGTAATAATTGATTCTGGAGGAAATTTCGGATCGGATTTATCCGATTCACCCTTGAGTTTTTGAACTAACTCGGAGTGAATTGATGCAGAGTCGTCACCCGCTAATTCGCCCAGGGGAACGATTTGGGATGTAGCGCCCGTGACACGGAAGGTGATATCATCGTAATCGCGATAGCTTGCTTCACTGGCCGCCATATCTTCCATGACGAAGAGTTGACCTTCACCTGTAATATCGGCAATTTGACCGATACTGAAGCCGTCGTTGGGATTTTCTGTAGCTATTGAAAATAGGGGTTTTTTGTCGCCGCCGATGGCGGGGTTGTCGTATACTTGCTGTACGGTGCTGTTGGGTACTAGCATGAAGAAGAATTTGTCCCCAGGCGTCATGGCAAATGTTTTTTTGCCGAGGTATTGCCCGGAATTGAAGTTTTCTGAGCTGTTAGGATTGGTGTAATATGCTCCTTCTAAATTGTCAGAAATTGCGATGTAGCCGTTTGTCGAGTTGCTTAAAGCTCGACTGGCTGCTTCTTTTATAAATTCCTCTGAACCGGGAAGGAATTTTTCCATTCCTTTAAGGCTGACGATGGCTAGTTGTCCGGCATACCAACCTCCGTCGGATATAAATTCTATGCCGATTATTCCTTTTTCATCGACAGTGAATGCGTTTGAGTCAAAGTTGCTGCTGGTTGAAGGAGTTGAGGCTTCATCGGATTCTAGATTAGTGGCGGTTTCTAAGTTGTTGGCGGTAGAGTTTTCGGTAAGTGCTGTTTTATTTAATTCTGATTTATCAGTCGTTGATGCAGTTGCCGATGATATTTCGTTTGATTCTGACTCGCTTTTGAGTGTAGTCTCTGATGATAAGGGTGTTTGGTGTTCTTCTGGTTTTGAAGTCGTTTCAGCAGTTGTGACTAATGTTTTTTCGCTCGCAGCTTCTTCGCTCGTTGTGTAGGCACTTACAACCAGTAAATTTTGGCTGTTTTCTCGCTCGGATTGGGCCACTGAGGCGGAGGGTAATTGTGTGGTATTTTCCGGTAATCGAGCGCTGGCAGCGGTTGTAGCTGCTGGGGCTTTATTTAGTTCTGAGTTGTCTATCGAGCTGTCGATTGCCTGGGTGTTTGTAGCTGGTTTATTAAAATCAGAATTCTGGTTATTTGAGCCAAGTGGATTGGGGTTAATTAGGGGGTCTTCTAAGTCCGAGTCTAGTTTACCAATTAGGGGGTCAAATTCTAAATTGTCTGAATCTATGGGGGTATTGTTAGTTATTAGAGGGCTGGTGTTAGCAGAAGGTATGCTGCTAATATCGGAGGCTTTGTTAATAATAAAAGCATCAGCATTGGCTTGACTGAATTCGGATGTGGGTTCGCTGGCGGTTTCTATTAAGTTAAGTTGTTCTGAGTTTTCAGATTCGCCCGGAGTTTGGTATAATAAAGTTTTGTTAGTTTTAATTTCCGGCAGAATTGAGTGCTTTGTCGGGGCAACTCCGGGAATTAAGGATTCCAGTTCTTCTATTAGAGGTTTTTCAGTCGGGTCTGGTAAAGGCACTTTCGGCACTCCTGATTTTATGGTTAAATAGTAGTTTTTGCAAGCTTTGATGCAATTTATTATGGCGGGAAAATAGTCATTGCAATTATGTTACTAGCTTTGATCTATAGCCAATTTAAATAGACTTATTAAGGTCGTGACGCACTCCTTAAATGACTGTTATTGGCAAAGCTATAAAGCTATTATCCTTCGCAAAGCTACGCTCCGCAAAGCTATTTATTCTCTGATTCACCGAGTCAATTTTAATACTATTTGTAGGGGTAAGGTGGGGAGTGGCGTATCCTACAACTAGGGTCTAGGCGTCCAGGACTATTATTGATTGTGGTGCTTAATGCTAGAGCTGGAAAACTGTTTGTTGTAAAATTAGCATCGAGGTAATGGTTACAAAATTTGTGCTTTTGCTACTTTTTTGGGGAAAAGGCAATCGGAACGGCTTTGTTAAAATCATTACTGCACCCTTGATTTTTAATCTCTTTGGCGTTTAGCGAATTCGAGGAGTTTTTACTTACGCTTGCTTAGTTCTAGAACCGCGCTCAACTTGCTGCTCATCATTATTATTGCCTAGACTCGATTATAAATACATTAGCGATCGTACTGGATTTCATAGTTTGGGGTGGTGCAGTTTAGAAAAAAAACCAGTATTTTTACTTAGAGCTGTTTAATTTATGTTACATCTTTTTATGAAAGTAACTGTTTTTATGCGGAAAAATACTGTTTTCAGGCAGGAAAATACTTAAATTAATGAATCCACCGTCGCTTCTGAAAACTCGTTTCCTCTCGCTCAGTAGCAGCGCTTGGTTCGTCATGCGCTGCTCGGACATCCCACCCACTTCGCACAAATTTGGCAGTTCTGCGGCGTCAAGAACCTAACCAATCGTCAATGCCACTCACTACCACTTGACCATTCGAGCTAAAGATTGCCGACGTGAGCCAACTCGTATGTTCGTGCAACACTTCACGGCAACTCCCCGGAAGCAGATTCCAGAGTCGAACGGTGCGATCGCCACTGCCACAAGCTAAGATTTGAGCATCTGGGCAAGCGGTCAACAGACCAGACTCCACCTGTATGCCCCCGCAAAACCCTAATGCAGTTCCCGGTCTGGAGAGCCCAAAGCCGAATCGTTTGGTCGAAACTGCAACGCGAGCAACTGTTGCATCAGCATCAAATGTCAGCGTAAAAACTCCACCCGTGTGTCCTCGCGAAACCCGCTTGCCCATCGCCGGAAAGCACATCCCAAAGCCGAATTGTTCGACCCCAATTACCACTAGCCAACTGTTGACCATCGGCATTCTCTCGATCTCCCAGCTATTCCTGGTTCTAAAAGAGCTGCTGCATTAATAAGAAATACCGCAAACCTATGCAGCAATGCAGTAATTGCGGCAAACTTTCTGGTATCGGGTCGAGTATACACGCCTGCATGAAAGATAGAACGGCACGGCCAGGCTAAAAGACTCACGCAACAGGAAATCGGGCTTTTGTTCCACAAAGGTTTGCTTTCCTGTCGCGATCGCACCCTGTTTGGAGTTTGTCTCTACACCGCCTGTCGGATTGCGGAAGCTTGTTCCCTGATGGTCAAGGATATCTACACAAACTCTGGCGCTGTCCGTTCTACAATTAACGGACGCACCTTGCCAACACTAAAGGAAAACTTCAAACTAGGACGATTCCGGTGATTGAAGATTTGCTCCGTCTCCTAACGTCTTGGCGTTCCCACGCCGGCCAGACTTATTTATTCCCCGGCCGCCACCCGAACCACCGCTGTCCGCATTTGCACCCCGACTCAGCGGACAAGATTTTGAGAGAAGCGTTGTCGCGGGCCGGCATCGAGGGAGCATCCACCCACAGTTTTAGGAGAACGGCTCTCACGAGCGATGAGCAACGCCGGCATTGGGCTGCGGATTATTCAAGAAATCAGCGGTCACAGCAACCTCGAACAGTTGCAGCACGAAGAAAGAGGTGAAGCCGGATCGAGTCAAAGGAGCGATCGCCTCTGTTTCCATGCTTTCCTACAGGGGGAAATACCTTTTTCCCGCCCTACCATTCTCAGATAAATCAGATTGAGGATGAGAGTTCGCATCAATAGCCGGAAGAATTAGCTTGTCGCATATTTTAGGGCGAGTACCATTTTTGCCAGATTACCACTAAAGGAGTTAATGCTAGAGCCACATTAGACAGCTACTAAGGCGAAGGCTTTATCGTTAATTATGGTGACTTACTTAATCTCCATTTCAAGGTAGTATATGAAAAGAAAAAACTTTGGATAGACTGGGGCGGATTTATGTTTCAAAGCATTACTTCTCAAATAAATAGTTCTTCTGACTTTTTATTATATTTAGGAATAGTATTAGGCGTTACTAGCATAGCGTCTGTACAGAGTTGGCGGTGGTGGAAAGAAAAGGAGGCTTATAAATCGCTAAAATCACTCCCTTCGCCTCCCCAATACTGGGTGTTAGGAAATCTGCCACAAATATTAGCGGCAGTAAAACAGAAGAAATTATTTCAGCAATTTTTTGATTGGAGCCAGCAGCTAGGCCCGATGTACGTCATCTGGAATGGCAGGACTCCAGTTGTGATTTTAAGTAACCCAAAAGTAATTGAAGATACCATTATCAATGGAATGAGAGATGGTAGCTTAATTAGACCCAAGCAATTACGCGAAGCATGGAACGATATCAGCGGTTCTATTATGCTCGGAGAAACTGGAACCGAGTGGCAGTGGCGACGCAAGGCTTGGAATCCGGAATTTAGTTCGAGCAATCTTTCCAAATATCTGGAAATAATTAGCCAAGCTTGCGAACAAGTCATTGAGACGCTCAAACAAGTTGCACACCCAAAAGAAGTGGAGGTAGATCCTCTGTTTGTGCAACTAACAATGCGGGTGATTGCCTCTTTGGTACTAGGTGTTCCTGTAGATAGAAATAGTACCAGTCAGTCAGGCCCCCCCCTGGAAGTTAGCAAGGTGTACGAAGCGATGTCTATTGTAGGCTATCGTTTCCTGCGACAAGCTACGAGGGAGAAAATATGGATGAAATATTTGCCAACTCAGAATTCACGGGATTATTGGGCAGCAAGGCGATATTTAACCGAATTTCTTACTCCCCGCGTAGACTTAGCTTTACAGATGAGAGAACAAAATCAAACTGATTTTCCACAAGTCAGTAGTTTGTTTAGGGAATCAATGTTAGTCAAAATCGCGGCTAAAGAACCAAAATACGATCGCGAAACCTTAATATCAGAATCGATAGAACTATTAATAGCTGGGACTGACACCACAGCCCATACTTTATCCTTTGCACTTGGAGAGTTGAGCTTAAATCCAAAAGTGTTTCAACAAGCACGGGAAATTGTTGACCAAGCTTGGGAAAAACAAAGTGGGATTAACCTAGAAAACCTCAAAGAACTGGCTTATATTCGTGCCATTATCAAAGAAACACTGCGGCTTTATTCAGTTGCCTCCGGCTCAACTTCATTGGAGGCTCAACGGGATACTCTAATTGAGGGTACAGTAATTCCGCGCGGGACAAGAATATCCTGGTCAATGCTTGGAGCCGGAAGAGATCCAGAAGTTTATGCTCATCCAGAGGAATTCTTGCCGGAACGTTGGTTAGACAAGAATAAGGAAATAAGTTCATTGCCAATGATAGACTTTGGCTCAGGCTCGCATCGTTGTTTGGGAGAGCATCTATCAATGCTGGAAGGAACGATGATGTTAGCATTATTGCTGCGCCACTTCGATTGGGAGTTAGTCAAGGGTCGTTCTTCTCTGGAACAATTACAGCAAAACCTGTTAATTTATCCGTCAGATCGAATGCCAGTACGCTTTCGAGGGAGAAATTAAGCCTAAACCTTTCAAACACCGCGATTTTTAAGAATGTACAAGATAGCCTGATTAGGGTGAATTGGCTGGCTCAAGAAAATCTGCGATGAGCTCTCCACCCTCAAAATCAAAACCCTAAGTGCTGCAGGGCCCGTCGTTTGGTTTCTTCGCCCCGGCGATCTTACGAACGCAGTCGTCACGGGGGAAGCGTGACCTGCCAACTTCTGCACTGTCACGATATCGACTCCAGCATCGAGGAGGTCGCTCGCAAAACGTGCGGCCCAAATCGTGGAGAGAAAGAATCCACTCCAGCGAGGAACGCCCGTCGCTGCAAAATCTTCAAGACACCATCGTCCGTCATCCGCCGAAATTGAATTTCTCCTCCCTTGCGGATGGGAAAAAGCAACGGGCCCGGTTCCTCTCCCCTCAAATTGAGCCACTTTTCTACCAAGGCGTGAGTGGACCCTGGGAGGTAAACTGTTCGGTCTTTCTTGCCCTTACCAAAAAATTGGGTTTAAAGCCCCTTCTTCAGTGGCCGGCTTTAGTTTCTATAAAGTGTAAAAAATGATTAAACATACGCATTTTGTTGACACAGTATTTCGTAATACGGTAAGATATTTGCATGATAACATTAGAGTTTAAATTGAAAGGCAAAGCACAGCAATACCGAGTCATTGACGAGATGATTAGGACGGCTCAATTTGTCCGAAATAAAACTCTTAAATATTGGACAGAAAATCAAGGAGTTAAGCTAGTTGACCTCTACAAACAATGCGCCATTATGGCAAAAGAGTTTGAATGGGCAGGTAAGCTTAATTCGATGGCACGTCAGGCTTCTGCCGAACGTGCCATTTTTGCTATCCA
Organism: Microcoleus sp. C2D2; assembly: GCF_036702495.1. Lineage (NCBI taxonomy): Bacteria > Bacillati > Cyanobacteriota > Cyanophyceae > Oscillatoriales > Microcoleaceae > Microcoleus > Microcoleus sp. C2D2. Next base: position 18,710 of record NZ_JAUBTO010000143.1, read on the forward strand.
ACGTTTTTTTGCTAATTGCTTTCGCTAAGAAACTAAGAAAAAAGGGATACCCGCAGTTTAAAAAGCAATACGGTTCAGTTAAGCCTCAAACCGTTGTAAACTAGGTATTGTATCCAAAAAGGGAGAGCAAGTTAGCGTGCATCTCAAAGAATTCTCATTAATATCTCCCAAAATCCCAAGTAAGGAGATATTCAAAGCAATAGAGATGGCAATTCCAGCCACTGCAATCGAACAGGCGATTACTAAAACGAAGGTTGAAGAGAAACGTCATCGCACCCTACCAGCACAACTGGTAGTCTGTCTGGTAATCGCCATGAGTTTGTGGTCGAAAGATTCAATGCGGGATGTACTAAAAAATTTGATTGATGGTCTTAATGAAGGGTGGATAAAAATTGGTAAATATTGGCGGTTTACATGTGTATTTCGGCAATTACTCAAGCCAGACAAAGATTAGGAGCAGGCGTGATGAGACAGTTGTTTCATTCTTTAGTGCGACCAATGGCTACAGTTGAAACAGTAGGAGCTTTTCTCAACGAACTCAGAGTCGTAGTCATAGACGGAACCTGCGCAAGCTACCCAGACAGTGATGAAAATTCCCGGGTTTTTGGTCGTCCGGGAAGTCGTCCAGGTACAAAAGCAGCGTTTCCAAAAGCTAGATTAGTTATTTTATTAGAGGCAGGAACACATTTAATATTTAATGCCTTAATGTGTCCATATAAAATGGGAGAAAGAGTAAGAGCATTAAAGTTATGGAGCTCAGTAACGCCAGGAATGCTATTGATGTGGGATAGAGGCTTACATTCTTATGCGATGGTATAAGCTACAGTCAGTAAAGGTTGTGAGTATTTGGGACTCATTCTATGCTACGTTAAATTATTAAATGAAATACAATTAGATGATGGTTCGTATATGAGTTGGATTTACCCATCCGGCAAATTAAGGAAAAAAGGATTTAAGCCCATACAGGTAAAAGTAATTGAGTACACAATTGAGAATTCCGACCGCCCAGAAGCACAAATTAGATATCGTTTAAGGGTGCATCTCACTTTTGCGAATGTGTCAAAAAAGAGTTAAAATGAAAAAGCTAGTAAAATCGTCAAATAAAGATGA
>NZ_JAUBTO010000144.1:0-19687 GCF_036702495.1 Microcoleus sp. C2D2
ACTAATGACTAATGACTAATGACTAATGACTAATGACTAATGACTAATGACTAATGACTAATGACTAATGACTAATCTTTATCTTTTTTGATGGGTTTTTGTTGAGAAAAAACTCGACAGTTATTGAGGTCAATAAACAACTGTTCTTCTTGAGGGTTGTCTGACATATTCACTAAATTATACTGAACATTTTCTCCATAAATAGTTAGAGCAATCTGGCAAACTTCTAAAAAATTAATGAGCCACTGACATTCAGCAGCCGAGTTATCTTGATAGTATTCAATTAATCGAGCACAACAAAGTTCTAAGTAGGTTCTTGAATGGGGTGAAATCAAAATAATTTTGACAATTATAATTGCTAGTGTTAAAGGATTTAGTTTAGTGGCAAACAGTTGAAATAAGGCTGTCGGTTCCCCGGAATTTTCCACAGTCAAACATTTGATTAGATAATTGCCAGTTCTGAGATGCAGGGCGGTGGTCAAAGTTTCTTCGTGATTTTCGGGATGAAAATTATCTAAACTATTAATTATTTGTTCTTGATAAATATCAGTTAAAGAAAGTTTTTCGTCGTACTCAAATAAATACTTAATCAGAGATTCCTTAAACTGCTTGTAGGTAATATTTTGACTCTGACTGAGAAAAATATTTGCTAAGCTGCGATAGCTGAAGGAGCCTCGGTTGACCAAAATTATTTTGATTAAACGCAGGGCTTCATCTCCTAAAAGTGTGGGATTATGATAATTATTTAATTTGGATGCGGCAGACTGAGAGCGAGAGGTATACATTGCTAGGTCAAACTTGTACTTGTCTTTGAGCTGGTGCGACAATAGTCTGGCTGTTTGGCGTTCTTCGGGGGTGTTTTTAGCATCTAGATATTGAGCGGCTAGCAAATAAGGCTGATAGCGAGAAGCCCAGTGATTTGGTACCGGCTGGTAGTCGGCGTACTTTAATACACATAACTTGAGGTCTTCATAGTCTTTGCTGCGGACAAAGTTTGTCAGCCACACTCTCAGTATTTTGAGACAATTGTCCGGGTGGGGTTCGGTGAGGGTTCTATCGCTAATAATTTTAATTAAGTCGCGACCAAGTTGGTATTCTCTCTGAGTGATCCAGTTATTTAATAAGATGTAACAGCAGCGTTTAAATAAGTTGTTAAATTCTCGTTGACTGTCAAATTTAATTATTGTGTGTAAAGCTTGAATTAATTTCTGGTTAGCTGGAGGAATCAGTTCGATAAATATGTTTTTAAAGTGCTGCAAAACTACTTCTGAGGTGGAGTTGTTGATGTGAGATATAAAAAATTTGTAAATGATCTCTTGAGCTGCTGAAACTGTCAGCTCGGACTTTTTTAATTGACCTGTTGGTTGAGGCGCCAGCCCCTGGGGTAATATATTGTTTGTGAGAGCCTGCCGAACTTTTGACTTGGCTGTTTCGGATGGAGAAGAAAAGTGCTGATATCGCATAGCGTCCTCGCTCAGATGACCCATACACTATTATACTTATCATCCTTGATTTGCAGCTAATAATTTATTGTTGGAATTGACTTTTGTCAAGCTACAGTTAACCCCCCCGATCGCCCTTTTGTAAGGAGAAATCGAGGGGGTTAACTCTTATTTGTCAACTATCTGAGGATATCAAGCAGGGTTGGCTTGATCTCGTCTTTGCAGCAGGCGGGCAATTTCAGCTTTTTCTACAAGTCCGACGAGGACGCCGTTTTCGCGAATGACGGGGAGTTCTTGTACTTTAAGCTGTTCTAGGAGGGTGACGACTTCGAGGAGGGATAATTCGGGTTTGACGGTTGTGGAAAATTCGATCGGCTTCACGAGTTCTTTCACTAAAACTTCGGGCCAGCGTCCGGTAGGAATGGTTTTGAGGTCGTCGAGGTCGATCGCCCCTACCAATTGTCCCGCATCATCGGTAACTAGGAACCGACGCCAGGTTTGAGCGCTACCGATAACGTAGTTGTTGGCAAATTCTCTGAGGGATAAGTGTTCTGGCACGATCGGGCTTTCGGGGGTCAAAGCATCTGCAGCTGTCAGCCCTGCTAGTTGATTTTGCACTGTGGCATATTGTGCAGATTTGCCGGCATTTTGCAGTAAGAACCAACCGATTACTAGATTCCAAATATTGCCGAATATGCCTGTAGCCACGGCAATCCAACCAATTATTTGACCGACGCGGCTAGCAAAAATTACACCTTTGTAAGGGTTGCCGGTAATTTTCCAGACGATCGCTTTGAGGATGTTGCCACCGTCGAGGGGCAAACCGGGAATTAAGTTAAATAAGGCTAAAACTAAGTTGATGGAAGCTAAAAGTCCGACGATGGCGGCTGCGGGGCCTGTGAGACCAGCACCGATGCCGATCGCTGTTAACAAACCCGATAAAAATAAGCTCACCAACGGGCCTGCAATGGCTACCCAAAATGCTTCGGCTGGGGTTTTTGATTCTCTTTCTAAATTAGCCAGTCCGCCAAACAGAAATAGCGAAATCGATTTCACGCCAATTCCCTGTTTAATGGCTACCCAACTGTGTCCTAATTCGTGGGCTAAGACGGAAGCAAATAACAGTAACGCTGTGAATAATCCCAGCATCCAGGGCGCTACGGGGCCCAACGCGGGAAACCAGGCAGCTAATTGGCCGCCGTACTGCCAGGTTACTAAACCCAGAACTAAAAACCAAGATGCGTTGACAAAGAAGGGAATCCCAAACAGGTTGCCGACGCGAAATGTACCGTTCATAATGGCTACCTCTGATTTTACGAATGAGAGGTTTTTCTCTCTGTCTCCTTATCGTAACGAAACGTAACGAGGATGTTAATGCTTAAATTAGGGTGTTATCCGTCTGTGGAGGTTCGGTTTGCGGAATAATCACCGCCGGCTGCGGTTGGGGCCGCCAAGGGTTAAAAACCCCTGTCTGAAACCGGAAGTCCTCGCTATGAGGCCTTAGGAGTATATCAGTTTTAGTTTTCAGTCGGTTTTAACCGAATGCAAGCTTTGAGACGGGGAATTAATTCCCGGCGGACTATTACACCTGTGGCAAGAGCTCAGTTTGAATCGACTTTAGCTATAATGACTTACCCTAAGAATAGTTTTGGTGCTAATAATTATGCCAGAATCTTTTTTGCTCGGCCGGCTGCTGCTGCAATTCAACAGCGAAGCCGCTGATATTATTACAGACTTATCCGCTGTTGCTTTAACTCCCGATGGCAATTTGTGGGTTGGTTCCGATGAAACGACTTCGATCGAGCGTTTGTCGCCTGTGGGGCCTCATATTTTTGGAAAACATCAAAGATTGGCGATCGCAGATTTTATCGATCTACCTGGAAAATGCGAAATCGATATCGAAGGAATGGATTTCAGCAGCGATTATCTTTGGCTGGTCGGTTCTCACAGCACAAAACGCAAAAAAACTAAAGGCAAAGACGCCGACAAAGACATTGAAAATTTAGCACAAATCGAGACAGAGGTCAACCGCTATTTGCTGGCACGAATTCCTGTAAAAAACGGGACTTTGTGCAAATCAATTTCCCATCCTGAAAATCCCAAAAACCAACTGAAAGCGGGATACCTTCAGCGGACAAAAACCGGGAATTTGCTGACTGATGCGCTGAAAGATGACAGGCACCTCGGCTTGTATTTATCTGTGCCGGTTCCGAGTAAAGAAAATGGCTTTGATATTGAAGGGTTGGCGGTGCGGGGCGATCGCATTTTGCTCGGTTTGCGGGGGCCGGTGCTGGGGGGTTGGGCGATAATTTTAGAAATAGAAGTTGAAGAGGCAGAACCGGGAGTTTTAAGGCTTAAGGAAATTGGGAAAAAAGGCAAATTGTACAACAAACATTTTGTTGATTTGAACGGTTTGGGCGTGCGAGAATTGTGCTGGAAGGGGGAAGATTTGATTGTTTTAGCCGGGCCGACGATGACTTTATCGGGGGCGATGAGGGTTTTTCGGTTAAAGGGGATTTTAGGGCGATCGGGCGACAGTATTACTGGGCAAGATGGGGGAGATTTGGAGGTATTGTTTGATTTGCCTTTTAAGGTGGGTACGGACAATGCTGAGGGGTTGAGCCTGTTTCCCTATTTGGACGGGCAGAATTCGCTGTTAGTGGTTTACGATTCGCCGGATGCGGGGAGAATGGTTGAGAAAACTGCTATTCTTGCTGATGTTTTTAGGTTGGGGTGAACAGAATTTACCAAGCAGCCGAAGCATACCTTATTCAACGGAAAACTGCTGTAGTTGCTTGTCTATCCAGATATCTTTTACCTTTGTCCTTTGCGAACCATCTTCAGTCCATACAGATACAATTCAGCAACAGCATAGAGACGGGGGGGAGGCTCTTGAGGTCGAGAGCGTTCTGTAAGAATACCAGCGTCTACCATCTCCCTGATGAGTTCCGCTAATTTTATATCCTTTACCCCCCATATTTCAGCCAGTTGGGTCTCATCAATGGGAGAACGCTCGTCCTGCAATTTTGTTAGATATTCTGCCAGTTCAGGGTATTCGTCGCGTACCTCATCCACCCGTTGGGCAGAAACATATGGCAAAGCTTGGATCAGTGCCTTTGGACGTAAAACTATCTCAGGACTGTATTCTATAGAAGAAAAATTTTTCTCCGCTTCGACTGCCTTTTGTAACAGCAATACTAAACTTCGAGGGAAACAGTTCTTTTGTCCGTCAGCAATACGGGTGCGAACCCAGTTATATGTGTAGGCTTTTTTCGTGCGACCCATCCGCTCACCCCATAGGGGATAAAGGCTAGTACGCAATTGTTCTAACTCAATTGTATTGAGTCGATCGACAGTAACTCCCAATTTTTCCTCAAAAGATTTGCTCAAAGTCTCAGAACTTGTCAGGGATTGGCGCAGTACAAGTCTCCAAAGATCGGCTTCATCCCAGCGGAGTTGCAGCGATCGTCCGCTGTAATGTCCTTTGTTAGTAAAGTTGAGCTGCTTCCAGATATCTTCTCGCAAAAATATCTTGGGGACAATACTTTTCCAACTTGTTCCGCTTTCCAACCACCAAGCAAGCAAGGCTTCGAGGGCACGCTTTCGACGCTGATAGTCTTTTTGAGTAGAGCCAAAGCCAGCATCTAGCTCATCGTAAAGCAGCCACACACGCTGACTATTTTCTTGCAGCCAACGGTCAACAGCGCGCAGTCGATCGCCTGATTGCGAGGAATTAGTTTTGTCTGCCAACCAGGAGACAATTTCAGCGTGTTCGGGGTTTTGTTGAGAACTTAATTTAACCATATCCTCATCTAAATTAGATAGAGAACGCAATTCTGGTAAAGCCCTATACAGTTGCAATAGAGCATAATTTAACCAGAAGGATGGCCAGTTATTCTCGCCCACCTGTTGTTCATAACTAGCCAGATCGGCCCTTTCTAGTATTTGTCCGTACAGTCTGGGTTGGCCGTGACCTGCAATAAAATGAACGTTGTTTAAATCAACATCAGAATGAGCTAAGTTTTGGGCTGTTTCTGATTCTTCAACAAAAAGTCTGAACAGCAAACTTTTTCCTGTTCCCTTAGCACCTCTGATTAGCCAAATTTTATTACTTAAAAATATTGGAAAATCTTCCGTTGTATGGAATATATTTGGAATACTAGATGATTCTAATTCTTGAGCTGTTGCTGCTTGAAAACACAACTCATTTAAGATATTTTGCTCTTCGACATTTGTAGTTGCTAAGCTAGATTTAATATCGGGCAAGCTAGCATCAATGACCTCTGCAATCGGCAGATACTCAACTAATAAGCTGTTAGATACGTTATTGACGAGACTCGACAAAGTGGCTATGTTGGGATTATATAAAATTTCGTTGTAAAGTTCCTCAACTTTTGTTTTTTCAGGCAAGCCCCAGTTCTCCTCAATCCAACTCTCAACTTCATTAGTCCAAATTCGCTGCAATTCATCTACTACGGGTGGGATAGGTGTTAGGAGAAAATGAATATCGGGCTTGCCTTGATAATCTTTTTGTTTTTTAACAGCTTGTACAACCCAACGCAGTCCTTGATAACTTTGATCGGTTGGCAAAAAGCAGATGATTGCCATGTCTGCTAGATCGAACAAGGCGATCGCGCTAGTGTCATTAAAACCTGGTCTAGCGTCAATCAGAATAACATCGGGATCGAGTCGCTCTTTGATATCGGTTATCAGTTGTTGAACAGGATTTATTTCGCCTTTGCCTTTATAGAAAGATTGTAAACTATGGCGATCGAGGTCAGCTAACCGATGAATATAATTTTCGTTATACTCTCCAGCCGGAACTAAAAACAGTTCCCCGCGAGTGCCTAAGTTAACCTGACAAATACAGTTATCAATAGTAGGGATATTTTGACCGGGAGTTAAATATCTTTGGTGTAGGTAATCCAATACGCCATACTGTTCTTCATTAATATTCTCCACATCGGTTTGAAACAAGACTGAAATGCCAGGGGCTTCAAGGTCGAAATCTACCATGACTACTCGACGGTTGCGGGTTGCCAAAATACCTGCTACCAATCCTAATGCGGTAGAGCGACCGACTCCTCCCTTAAAAGAATAGAATGTGACCACTAATGGACGTTTGGAACTATCTTCATCTAAAATTGCTGGCTGATCGGGTTCGGGAGCCATTAAAACATCTGACCACAGCGGTATTTGAATATGTTCGGGAGGTTCGTCAGCAGCTTCTTGTGGAGTTAACAAATCATAACCAGCCATTGGGTATTGACCCAAATAACAACCTATATTCTCTAAAAAACTGTCAATTTCCTCTTCGCGTTCAGCTAAGGACTTGCCATCAAAATAGCTGGTAACTACTCGAAGCTTCAGCCACCCTAGGGATGTGCGCTTAATCTTAATCTGAGTTTGCGGATCTTTATTTTTTAAAACTTGGCTGAGATGTTCGGAAATTTGTTGTTCTAATATAATTGTATCATTCATGATGATTTTCCTTGTTTTACTAGTATGAATTGATGTAACTTTTCTACGGCCTCTAGAAATCGCCTGCTGTCTTTTTCATCACCTAATTTATCTGAATAGCGCAGTTCATCATTTCGCCAAAGTGATGTAATTGTATTCCAGGCCTCTTGATAAGAGTTGGTTCTATCTAATTTGATGTCACGCTGTAGCGAAGCCAAACACTCTAATAATTTAATTAAGTTATGCAAATCTGAACCTTGCAGTCCTTTTTTTTTAAAGCTACTAGTCTCTTTGAAATTGTTTATCTTTGGACCCTCTTCGTAACAAATGAGGGATTTGAGAGAACATTCGATCGCATAACCACCTAGGTACATAGCACCAGACCAACGTTTTTGCTGATGCAATGCTTGAGCATCTTTCAGTCGGTGACGAGATGCACCTAGCTGAACGCGCCTATCATAAGTATCTGTCAATGGACTTACCTCCAGTATCACTTGAGTTTCCGATCGAGCTAGCGGAGCTTTAAGTTTACAGTAGCACTTGATGGCAATTACAAGTGGCAGTCAAGCGATCGTACAAACGAACTGATGCCCAATTACGGCCGCGAAATTGGGTTAATTGTCGATCGCATCCCTTCGCCGCTGACTGTAGCGTTTCAATTCATCAATTAAGTGAGTATCGTTAGAAGCTGTTCTCGCGCCCGCTTCCGCCGCCCAGCGCTTCAAATCTTCAATTTGCGATCGCGCGATCGCAGCTAAAGGTACAGTATCCTCAATCGACCTCAAAATATCCTCCGTCATCAAATCTCGGCGCTGTCCGTTGACAAAAGTGCCAAAGGCTCGATACAATCCATCAATTACAACTTGCTCGATTTCTGCACCGCTAAAATTCTCAGCGCACTTCGCCAAAACCCCCAAATCAAACTCGCGCAATCTAGTCGGTCGCAAACGCTGCAAATGCACTTTAAAGATATCTTGCCGTTCCGATTCTGATGGCAAATTCAAAAAGAAAATTTCATCAAATCTGCCCTTTCTCAGCAACTCTGCCGGCAAAATCCGCACGTTATTTGCAGTTGCGACGATAAACACCGGACTGGTTTTTTCCTGCATCCAAGTGATCAAACTGCCGAATACCCGGCGCGAAGTTCCCGAATCGCCGTCGCCACCGCTGATAATGTTGCCGAAGGCTTTATCTATTTCATCGATCCACAAAACGCAAGGTGCGATCGCCTCTGCCAATTGTATCATTTGCCTGACGCGGCTTTCGCTTTCCCCGACAATGCCACCAAACAGCCTCCCGGTATCCAACCGCAACAGCGGCAAACGCCATTCGCAAGCAATAGTTTTCGCAGATAAAGATTTGCCAGTTCCTTGAATTCCTACTAACAAAACGCCTTTAGGATTGGGTATTCCGTAGCGTCGCGCCTCCTCAGTAAAAGCATCTTGCCGCATCTTTACCCACTGTTTCAAATTCTCCAATCCGCCCACACTTTTCAGGGATTCTCTAGAATTGAAAAACTCCAAAATTCCCGTCTGGCGAATTGCTTGCTGTTTCTCCTCCAAAACTCCGTCAATATCTGACTCGTTGATTTGCTGTTTGGCGGCCAAAGCTTTAGCCAAAACCCGCCCGATTCGAGCGCGGCTCAAACCCTGACAAGCTTTAACCAACTGTTCCCTTGCTAAACCGCTAACTTGCAACTGTTGCGGCTTTTCCACAACGTGGGAAATTAAACTGTCGATTTCTGGGACGTTCGGCAAAGGAAAATCAATTACTGTCACTTCTTCTTTCAATTCTTCTGGCAATTCCAGGGCGACAGAAGTGAGGATGATAGTTTTTTTGCTGCGCTTCAATTCCCGCGTTAAATTCCGCAATTCCCGCACTACCGGCGCATTTTTTTCGGTGTAGGGATATTTCAAAACAGGGTGCAAATCCCGCAGGACAAATATGGTATATTCTTCAACAGCAGTTTTGCCGATGCGATCGAGCGCCGCCATTACCGAACCTTTCCCAGAACCGTTATCCTCCCAGCCGCGCACGAGATCCCACCGCAATACCCGGCGCGCGGGAGTTACTTGCAGCGCTACTTGGGCAATTACAGCCTCGATCGGTTCCTCCTCCGCCCCGACAATGTACAGCAGCGAATAGCGGGCGCGAATCATCAAATCTAGTCGCTTTACCAGTGCCTCGAAAGGGTTATTTTTACCGCCCTTGACGGCATCTAATTCTCGGTATTGGGGGTATTTTTCTGTCATTTTATTTGATATCTTTTGATATCTTAGATGTATATTCAACTTTATTAAATGTTTTGTTTGCAGTCAGGACTTTAGCCCTTAAAATGCATTTAACCGGAGTCGAAGTTTGTAGTAAGGAATTGAGTCCTTAACAACTATTTAGCCGGACTAAAGTCTGTACTGCGAACGTTAAAATTATAACAGAATAGTGAGCAGTTGGCTACTTAGCAACTTTTCGAGCTTGTTTCACCATTTCAATAAGAGTGTGGTGAGCATCTTCGGCATCTGTTAAAGTGCGATCGAAATTTACTCTGACAGGCAAAGTTTCGCCATTGACTTGAGCGGTTAAATCCATGCCGTTGGCATCAATAGCCAGCATTTGAGCTTCTGTCGCCTCCGGTTTGCCGCCAAATGCTTGAGCGTACAGCACTACAGCACTAGCGTGGTCTTCGTTCATGTGAGCGCAGATGCGATCGCTAATCTCAGTGGAAAACTGTTCTGACATGGGAGATTCCTCAGATGCAATATCGATCGATTGTACTGCGATCGGTACAAAGATTTCAAGAGCGATGAATTGCATCAAGAGTTATAAGTTATAAATAAATAAATTATATCCGAGTTAATCGGCGTTAATCTGCCGTTTACAAATCAAATTATTTAACTAAAATGATAATGTTGTACTTTCTTAATATTGCACAGTCACATGAAAAACTCTAGCGCTTATATCGAACCGATCAAAACATTTCCCCCGCGACCCATAACTGCTGAGGAGGAATTAATTGCCACTCAAAAAGCGATCGGATCTTTGTTGGATAAAGGCGAACTGACTCCCGACGAACGCGACTACCTCCACGTACTGGGAATGTTTGTTTACGAGTACGAGCAAACTTTAGAACCCATACCTGACATTTACGGAGTAGAACTGTTACAGGCTTTAATAGAAGAATTTGAAATCAGACAAAAAGACTTAGTTCCTATTTTTAAAGCCCAGTCTATTGTCTCCAAACAACAGATTCGCGAAATTCGGGTGATAGCAATTGGCCAACACAAACTGTTGTGGGTTCAGAAACCGGGTTTTTGACAAAAATACTTCGCTTTCACCCGCAGATTCGGCCAAAAACCCGGTTTCTTTAGTCGCAGCCCGAGCGAGCAATGTTAATAATTTATGCTATAAAACTCTAATTTTTAACCCGGGATTCACCTATGCCAACTTTAACTGATATTGGCACTCTCATCATTTCTACACCAGAAACCTGTGGAAATCGCCCCCGCATCGCAGGCACTAGAATAACAGTTCAACGAATCGCCGTTTGGTACAAAATGGGGATGAAACCCGAAGAAATTATTGCAGAAACTCTCCACTTAAATTTAGCACAAGTTCATGCAGCACTAGCTTATTACTACGCCAATAAACAGCAAATAGATACTGATATTGCTGATGAAGACGCTGAGTGCGATCGCTTAGCCAATGAACAAAAAGTGGGGAGTTAATCGTTAGATACCCTGACTTCTTAAAGAAGTCAGGTATAAGCTGTTGCGGCATTTAAATTGTATGTCAAAAAAAATTCAAGTCTTGTGGGGTGGGCGTCCCGCCCGCCCGGAATATACAATTTAAATGCGCGACAGCTTATGAGTATTCTATCGTACAAACTGCACAGCCTAACTAAAAGATCGATCGTCAAACGGCAATTCATCAAACCGCGAATTAATATCAGCCTCAGCATTCGCAACAGGGGAATTAGCGCCAGATGTCGGCGGCTTAACAGAATTCACCTTGGCTATCGGTAAGTTGGCGGCAGGTTCCGATTTCTGTAGGTTAACTACAGGTAATTCTCCTCCATTTTCTCCATTTTTGCTCGTTTGATTCCACATCATCATTCCCAGCAAACCATCAACCAAACCGCCACCGCTACCGTTGCCTGTTACCGCAACATCCGGCACAACTCGCACGTTGCGATCGCCTATAATTTGCATTAACTGCAAAGCCGTATAACCGGAACCTCCCAAAGCCACAACACCCGCTCGATAAGCTTCAGCTTGAGCATTTCCCTTCACCCGAATTGACTCAGCTTCGCCTTGAGCTTGTTTCACCTGAGAATTTGCTTTCAACTCAGAAATCTTGACACCTTGCTCGGATTTCACCATCTCTTGTTGAATCTCAGCCAGCGCCGTTTCCCGCACCAATTGTTGCCGCTGAGTTTGTGCTACTTGCTGCACCTCATAAGTTTTGCACTGTTCCTCAGCAATTTTGCGATCGGTTTGAGTTTGCATCAACTCTGCGGGCGGCAATATATCCCCGATTAAAGTATCAATTGCCTGCACGTCGTAGGTACGCAAAGCTGCTTTGATATACTCGGCAGCTTCCGCTTGTCTGCCGCTTCTTGCCGAGAGAAAATCTAATACAGAATAAGCTTGAGCAGAATTGCGGAAATAATTCCCGATTGTCGGCTGCAAAACGTGGTCAACTAAATTCTGCATCGAACCCACGCGAGAGATAACTTTTGGAGCATCCAAGGCTCCAACGTGAATAATCTGAGCTACTTCTAAATCAAAGGCGAAACCGTCTTGAGAACGCACGGTTAAAGACGAAAGTTTAGAATCATAACTGTGCCGTTCTGTTTTACCAGACCAATTCAAAACAATATTTGTAGTCGGCACTAACTCTACTTTCAAAATGCGAGTATTCAGCGGATGTTTCCCCGGATAAAGAGGAGTCACCCACACGCCTTTATTGCCCACATTTACTAAATTTCCGTGAGTGAAAGCAGCACCGCTGACATCTTCCGAGGTTTTGCCGACATAAGAAATCACCGCGCCGACATAGCCGATCGGGATTTCGGTCATCGCCACTTGGTCAATCCCGACAAACCAAGGATTTAAGTTCCACGAACCGGAAAGCAAAACCTGTTCCTGCAAACCGCGCCGCCCGCCGGCGGCGATAAATTTTTGCGCGTTTTGGAAGTTGTCGTGATTCGGAATAATCGGGCCGGCAATTTCGCCATCTTGAATCGGAACGCCATCAAAAGTTGTGACAATTCCTACTTTGTCCGGGGCAATTCTGTACAGCTTTAATTGTTCGGCTGTCATCCCGTGTTTGGCAGCATTGGCCGCTGTAATTACTGTAAATAATGCTGTATTAATTCGATAGCTACCGCCAGTCAAGATGCCGAGTTGTCTACCTTTTTCGCCGCCGCTTTTGAGGAATTTGCGAGCATCTTGAAAATTGTCGCATTCTGTGATTTTGCCGAGGATGCGCTGCGGCGGAATTGACTGACCGCCTGCTGCGATAATCAGAGCAATTTCACCTTGGGGAACTACAGTCAGAGACTCTTTGCGAACGTTGTACTGCAAAGGCCAATAACCCCAGTGCCAACCGGGGGGCAAAGTATCAGCTTGATATCCAGCTTCTCCGTTTAAGGCAATTAAATCTCCGGGGGGTAAAGACTTGCCGCCGAAGCTAAACTTTTTACTGACAATGCCAACTTCGCGATCGCCAATTACTACCAATCCGCCAAAAAATAGCGGCAGCACCAGAATAATTATCATACCGCCGATCGCGATCGGGATAAATCCGCCCGGATCGAGCTGCATTGTCTGCACGGGAACAGTGCTGCGCAACTGCCCTAGCTGCAAGCTAGAATCTGGTTTTGCGGCTAGCTGAGTCGAGGTTTGATTTGCGGGGGGGATATTGCTAGCGGCTAATACCGGCGAGGGTTTCAAACTGGTTGTTGCACTAAGAGCTAAAGCCGCCGAAACAGCGGCTGCAAACTGTTTTAAAACGCGGACTTTGACTTGAGATTTCGGCAAAAGTGAATAAAGCATTTTTTTGATAAGGGCTAATTTGTCCTATGAGCTCCAGCTTAGCCTCGATCCCAAGTTTTGACGTAAAACTTAAGGTCTTATTTATCATTATTTTTTGTCATAATAGTCATATAATAATCATAATTAAAGTTTGTAACAAATCCAGCACTCCTCGCTAAGGCTGAAGTATAATAAAAGCGGTCAATATTTATAGTAAAAAATATGGTAGAGCGAGTGTTAAAAGAACGTTATGCCATTCAGCAATGCCTGGGAAAAAATGGGGGACGACAAACTTTGCTGGCGCGCGACTTACAAACTCAGGAGTTAGTCGTCATCAAAATCCTTACTTTTAGTGCAGATTTCCAATGGAACGATTTAAAACTATTTGAACGAGAAGCCACAACCTTACAGTCACTTTCCCATCCGGCAATTCCTCGTTACTTAGACCATTTTGAATTTCAGACACCAAAGACTAAAGGGCTTGCACTGGTACAAAGCTATATTGAAGCGAAATCTTTGGCAGAATGGGTTGAATCGGGACGGAATTTTAACGAAAAAGAAATAAAGCAAATCGCTAATAACTTGCTAGAGATTTTGATATATTTGCAACACCAAAACCCGCCAGTAATTCATCGAGATATTAAACCGAGTAATATTCTGCTAGCCGATCGATCGCCCCTCAAACAAAAACACTCCGCCCTTAATAAAGGTGGTTGGTTGGGTGAAGTTTACTTAGTAGATTTTGGTTCAGTTCAAACCTTAGCAGCGAGAGAAGGCAGCACGGTTACTGTAGTCGGAACTTACGGATATATGCCGCCCGAACAATTTGGCGGGCGCGCGGTTCCGGCTTCCGATCTTTATGGCTTGGGTGCAACGTTAATTTACTTAGTAACGGGACTCCATCCAGCCGACTTGCCGCAGGAAGATTTGCGTATTAATTTTGAGCCAAAAATCGCTATTAGTTCGGATTTTGTGGACTGGCTGCAGTGGATGACCGAACCAGATTTAAACAGCCGCTTAACCACGGCAGATCGGGCGTTACAAGCACTGGAAAAACCGAAACAGAGGGGGCGATCGCTCCTGCGAAACCCTAGGGCGAGTAATAATGTAAAACTGAATAAAGACAGAAAGAGTTTGGAAATTGTGATTTCTACTTTTTCTCCTCTCTTTTTAGTTAGTGTTTATTTACTAATTCCGTTAATTGCATCGTACCACGTGCTTTTAGTAAGTATATCCTGGATTGTTCTGGCGTTTACTAAGGGTTCTTTTATAGGTGGATTATTCGCAGTATTCGGAGTTACTTACTTGGGCAGTTTTTGTTTATTTTTACTTTTTCAACCCATAAAATTAGTATTTCTTAGACGTATCGCCACTCGACTACTAATCGATGAGGAACAAATTTATTTTACTTCCAACTTCTGGGGATTTTTGCGCTACAATATGCTGCCACCAAGTCCGAGGCAAGCTATCTGTACACTACGATTCATAAGAGATAAATATACATACTCCAGCCTGGGGCGCAATATTCAAATTTGGGCCGGAACGCGGGAATATCAACTTATTACCAGCCATCTCATCGATGACGAGATTGATTGGATAGCAGGGGAACTCAGCGAATGGTTAAATTTGCCTATTAGTGAATAAAGTAGAGATGGCAAATGAAATTAACAATAACTCTCCTCAAGAGGTTTGCAAAAAATGGCAAGTGAAGTTTTAAAAGAACGTTATGTAATCGAGCAACAGCTAAGTCAAACTGCGGGAAGGCGCACGTTTATGGCGCGCGACTTGCACACAGAAGAGTTAGTAGCGATTAAGTTACTGATTTTTGGAGAAGATGTTCGCTGGGATGACTTGAAACTCTTTGAAAGAGAAGCACAAACTTTACAACTGCTTTCTCATCCGGCAATTCCCCGCTATCTGGATTACTTTGAGGTGGATACACCAACGGGTAAAGGATTCGCCTTGGTACAAAGCTATATCCCAGCCAAATCCTTAGAAGAATGGTTAAAAAGCGGGCGAACTTTTAGCAAAGCAGAAGTCAAGCAACTCGCTAAAGCATTACTGGAAATTTTGGACTATCTCCACGGGCAACAGCCACAAGTTATTCACCGAGATATCAAGCCGAGTAATATTTTACTGGCAAATAGCTCGGGCAATAGTGTCGGTGATGTTTATTTAGTTGATTTTGGTTCCATACAGACGTTAGCAGCTAGAAAAGGCAGTACGATTACTGTTGTCGGTACTTACGGATATATGCCGCCCGAACAATTTGGCGGGCGGAATGTTCCAGCTTCCGATATTTACAGTTTGGGTGCAACATTAATTTATTTAGTAACGGGCAGGCATCCAGCCGAGTTATCTCAAGGTAATTTGCAAATTCAATTTGAGTCATTAGTTAATCTCAACCGAGATTTAATCGATTGGCTGAAGTGGATGACACAACCGAGTTTGAACCGCCGCCTTGCATCTGCAAAAGAGGCGCTGGAAGCGCTGGAAAATCCCCGCCCGAAAACACATATCTCGGCGGCGAGACAAAAACTGATCGGGAGCAGGATTAAACTGAAGAAAGATGGTGAGAAGCTAGAGATTTTGATTCCCCCAAAAAAGTTGGGTTTTTGGAGAGGCTACTGGATAGGGACAGGAATGTTGGTTGAGTTGGGGTTAGTTTTATTAATTTTTCAGTTCATAAAAATCATGAGTGAAACCGGGTATATAGTCTTTATGTTAGTGGGTGCGCTGTTTTTACTCATCTTTTCAATTGTTTTGCTATGGTCACTTTTTACTACCTTTTCGCAACACATTCAAACTTATTTCAAAACGACTAAAATAAAACTCGATAGAAAACATATATCCGTGACTAAGCGATACCCGTGGTGTAAATTTTGTGTAGCTCCATTTGTGCATGAAAATATTAGTCCCGAAATTATGTATATCCGGAAAGCCAGGGATTTTAGGTGGCAAGATAAATTTTATAAAACTATAAATTTTTCTGATTTAACTGTCCCGGAAATAGAAGTGCTAGCCCATGAAATAAGTGCAATATCGCACGGAAAACTTGTTTTTATAGTCGGAGATAATTAACTCCTAAACAGATAATAAGTAGAGAAAATCACTACCGCAAAATAGTCTATAGCCCTTTCTTTGTGATTCTGGCGATCGAGCCGCATCCACTAATTTCCAAAAATCATCATGTTCTATTTTACCTATTGCCTATCGATCCACAGTAATAAGTAAGGTTCGTACTGCGAACTTGAGCCCGCAGCCGGAGAGAGGACTCAAGTCCGCACTACCAAAGGTTTTTATTATAGTAATAGATCGCAAATGATATAAATAGGATGAAAAGTAGGGACACGATTTCCGTGTCCCTACTGATATTGCGTACAATAAGAAGCCCATCGCTCTAGACAAACTGACCCGTTGGAGTCGATCGCACTCGGCGAATCCCAATCACCGACGGCATCGGCGATCGGCGCGAATCATCCGAGATATTACTCGGCCACAAACTGCCGCGAGAAACACTACGAGTCTGATTAAAAATAGCACCGTTCAAATCCAACATTTCAATTTGCCGGCTGAGTACAGTACCATCATCGATCGGACAATCTTCCCCGGGATGCTGCACCGAAAGCAACAGCGTATCTCCGACAAAAGTCGGCCCCGTCAATTCGCATCGGTTCGGGCCGCAAGCAAACGGAATTACTGTTCCTGCATTCGGGCCGTCCGTCGGAATGTAAAACAGCCAATTGTTGCCGAAAACACCCGTAAACTCTGAGACATTTCCAGTTTTTTTATGGTCGATCGTCGCTTGTTTCGCCGCCGCACCGACATCAAAACCGTTGTGCGTGCTCGTAGACATATCAGTGACGCCCCAAATATTGCCTTCAGTGTCAAAATCCAAATTGTCTACACTAGCAAATCCCGCCCCAGCTACCGCACCGGCTTCTCCACCTTGAGCCAAACGCTGCCAGCGGAACGTCAAACCTGCACCATCAGGACTGTCTTCAATTATTTTGTAAAGTCCTCCCGACTGCTGAGTGCTGTTGACTGCGCTACCGTATTTAGCAACAGTAAAAATGCGAGAATCTGGATAGCCGTCGCTTCCGGGTGCGGCGTCAGTATAAGCAATGAAAACTTCCTTAGTAGTAGGATTAACTTCCAAATCTTCCGGCCGCGCCGTCGGAGTGCCACCTATTAAATTAGCAGCTAAAAAAGCATCAACTAAAACCGCACCTTGGCTGCTGTAAAAATTAGCAAGAGTTTTATTTGTGTAGCCGGGAAGTGCTGTTGATTCATTGGTTGTATCTACTACAAAAGAACCGCCGTCTTCGGTTTGGCCGGCAATTCCGGCGCGTTTGGGCAAGCGAGTATTTGCATCTCTTTGAGCTTTGCCAAAACTTGCCAATTCTGCCTCGCCCACTTTTTGGGGACTCACCGGATTGGTTTGGGTATTTAATGTTAGCGGCAGCCACCTTCCGGCACCGTTGCGGTTGTATTGGGCGACGTACAAAACGCCGTCTTCAAATAACCGGCTGTTGGTTTTATCTGCAGGATTTGTGACAGTGCCGTTGCTGACAAATTTCCAGGTGTGTCCGCCGCGCCGATCGTCCCCCATGTACACTACTAACTTGCGGCCTGCTTCGGCGCGAATCGCGACGTTTTCGTGGCGGAAACGGCCCAACCATGTGTGTTTGCGGGGGCGGAAACTCGGATCTAGGGGATCGACTTCTACCATCCAGCCGTATTTTTCGCCGACTAAGCCGAATTCCTCACCGGTAGTGCCCTTGGCGTAGCCGGTTTGGCCGCCGTTGGGTTTGACGTTTTCCTGAACTCCGACGAAGAATAGTTCGCTACCTTGGAAGTTTTCTTCGGCGGAGAGGATTGTGCCCCAAGGGGTTGTGCCGCCGGAACAGTTGTAGGCTGTACCGACGATCCGGTTGCCGAGTCCGTCGCTGTTGACTTGCGCGAAGACTTGGGTGGCTGCAGGACCCGTGCCCGTGAGATAGTTATTGTCGCCTTGTCTGGTTCCCCAGGAGGTGACATCTTTGTATTTGTCGGTACGCTGGCTGTTGATTCCGAGGCCTGAAAGTCCGTGGATACGGCGGTTGAGGGAGTCGCCGGCGATCGCCCCAAAGCGTCCGTTGGCTTGTTTGGTGATGCGGACGATCGAACCGCCGAGATTGTACAGGAATTCGCCGAGGGTAGCCTGATTTTTTACAGACAAGTCTATACCGAGGACGGCGCGATCGGTTGTTGGAAATGGTGCCACATCAGACGGCGCTTCCGGCGCCACTTTCGACATCGGGAAGGATACGTACTCGTGGTTAACCCAGAGATAACCGTCGTCATTGCTGCCGCGAAGGGCTATAAAGCCGGTGTAGTCGTTGTTGTAGCCGAAATAGTCTGCCGGATCGGGAAAAACTCGATCGCCCCAGCGGACAATCACGTAACGTTCGTATTCCGGCGGCACAACCACATCGTCAACAACGCTGTAACTGGTTAATCTGGTATCCTGTGAGGCCGCCATCACGGTTCCCTGTCCCCCCGGCGCCGTCGGCATGAAGCTGGGCAGTTCTCGATAAATTGGCAGCGGGTGGGGAAGTCTTACAGGAGTAAAAGATGTCGGAACTACAGCTTCAGCCGAGGTGGAATTGCTGCGGAACAGTTTTTGAGTTAGCCCCGGAGCAAGCACGGTGGTAGCTGCACTGCTACCGAAGAAAATTAGCAGTTGTCGGCGTGTTATTTTAGACATAAATTCCTTATTCAACCCAACATCCCTAATCTGATGATTCCGTATGAAAGTTTATCACTGTTAAATTAAGGGAAGTTAACCTGAAGGTTAATTAAAATAGGGAGATATTTAGGTTAATAAAAAGTTAAATATTGTAAGTGGCAATAGGTAATTGGGAATAGAGAGAGATTCAGGAAAAAATATCTATCCGTGATTTCCGTGTCGTGCTGTTGGTTATTTGTTATTTGTTGCGAATGCCCGATGCCCCATGCCCCATGCCCGATGCCCCATTACCAATATTTCAATCATCTCGAAAACCCGGATCGTTTTCTCGGGATGTCGAGCGACTGGGCGCAACTACATTAATCACTTGCGAAGACCCAGAATTTGCGGTCGAAATCTTGCCGTCTCTGAATCCCAGCAGCAATTGAGCATCCGCAAAATATCTAGTCCACTGTTCGATTGTCGCATCTTTTTGCCAGTGGTGGCGGGATACTCTCGATCGCAAAACTGGAACTCTTTGTCGGTTGCGATCGGCTGTAATGATGATTGTAACTTCTGTTAATGCCGGATTTTCTTGAAACTCGCGGGCGATCGACTCTTTCGCTAAATCTTCCGCCTGCTGCACTAAGCTCGCAAAAGATTGACTGCCGTCCGAATCTAGGGTAAGATAGCTTTCCTTAGTTTCTGCTAAAGATACTGATATATTTGCGGTAAAAATGACCGTTGCCAAAATCCAAGCTGAAAATAAGCGTCGGTGCAAACTCATTATTTTTTAAACTAAATGCTGACAATTGTCAATCATAATCAATAAAAATTAACACCTGATTAAGTTGTGATTAAAATAATATTTTGTATAATCAGATTTGGCCGACAATGGGGCTTGTAGGCTAGATAACTAAATCCTTCTTTATTCTTGCTTTTTCCCTCTCCCTCTTCCTTCTTCCCTCTTCCTTCTTCCTTCTTCCTGACATCCGTTACATCCGTTACATCCGTTACATCCGTTACATCCGCCCTTGCGAATC
>NZ_JAUBTO010000145.1:0-19510 GCF_036702495.1 Microcoleus sp. C2D2
AAAAAGGACGGGCGGGACGCCCATCCCACAATAACAATTAAAATTGTAAGTTATTTAATTCGCGATCCTTACCACCTTGGTCGTGGTACTTGAAAGCTCCGTAACGGCCAATTATATCAAGATTTTCAAACTGATTGAGATAATCGTTAACTTCCGATAACGCTTCTTGATAATTAACAGCATAAATTGGATGAGTACGGGCTAGTTTTACCACAAAACCTCCGGCAACTTTCGCTTCTGGCAGCAGTCCCGTTGTCCTTAAATCTTGCTCTGCCTGTACCAAAAGCTCTGCTTCGGGCTTTTGCCAACTCGAGTCGCCAAAATCGCACCAGTATTCGCAACATACAGGAGTCTGATGACTATTTGGCAGCATATCCTTAGACCAGTTAGCAAAATGTGTCACCCGACCCAGCCGAATATTGGCATCGTTGATATAAATACACCGATCGGGGAATAAACTGCCACTTTCAACAATTAAATAAGCGATCGCAGTGTTGCGGAACTTCAAAGACTTTACTCGCTCCAGGAGTATACTTGGGACAGCCGGAGTGATATCGTTTCCGGTTGCATGGGAATGATAAAGTCAAGGTCAATAATTCCACATTCCCCGACTCCCAACGGACCATCCCGAACGGTGTAACCGGAATTGATATGAGTTGTTGCAGCAAAATACTCAAAGGAATTAAACTGATGACGCCCTTGCATTCAATAACTTTCTCTTCTCCTGTTTTGCTGTTTTTTAGAGATTGTTCCAGCACATTGAGAAAGTTACTGAATGCCTGCTTAAGATTAATATGGCTTGTCAAATTGCGAAAACGAATCATTGTCGATCGAGGGTGAGTTGCAACGTTTCAGCGCATAGGGTACGGAACCCAATTGGAGAATTTATCCAGATGGCCCCAATATGCCACACAGGCCGTGAATGCCCAGATCAGACCCGCTGCTACCAGTACGATCGTCCCAATCAGCCGCAGAGTGCGATTAGTTCGCAGCAACAGCGCAGGCGTCGCGCAGACGCCGCCGAGTCCCGACAGGATGAAGCCCAGCCCTGATAGTATTGGCTGCGTTGTTACACCTAGAGTAATAATACGCAAACCGACTAAGATAGCAGCCACACCTGCGAAAAATGCGTAAATCGTAACTGTTACCAACTCCCAGTTTTGGGCTAGGGCGACAGAAGCACCGATGAATACGATACCCAACAAAACTGACATTTCCCCGAAGGCAATGTTGAAGCTGCCTGGAATTGGCCAAGTGAAGATCATGTGCAATCCTGTTGTAAGGGCGATCGCACCAGTCATGCCAAACCCGGGAATCCACCGTTTTTGATCCGCGCCGTCGAGACCTGAATAGACATAGTACGCGAGGATAAATAATCCTGCCACCATATTGATCAGCATCAAGGAGATGTAGTCAATAAACATTAATAAACCTGCCTCCGCCACAAATAAAGGTAAATTCTATCATGTCCGGTAGATTAGTTACGATCCTGAAATCTGGTTTTTAATGGCAACTAACTTCGGCATCACTCCCTCCAAAACTCTGCCGATCGCTGTTGAGTTTTATTATACCTAATCAACCAGACATGATATTAGCTAGCGACTAATAACTAACCCAGCAAGAAAGCAGACTTCGCATTAGGAAAAACAGGAGAAACAGGAGGAAAAGTCAGTTGTCGCAGATTTAAGTTAGCACCTCCTTCAATAATTGCAATTGTATCTCCTGGTTTCGAGATGGCTAAATCTGCACCTATCGGAGATATTTGATAGTCACTGGCTTGGCCCGCTAGCCTGAGTACATCTCCCTGACTGGGGTTGAATCCGCGAATCCGAGCTTCCCCTGACCCTCTATATAATTCTTGCGCATCGGGAATCATCTGAGACGGTGGTGGCGAGGTAAAATCATAAGCCAAAATAAAAGTATCAGCACCTTGGCTGCCAATCAAGGTATCAAATTCATTGCTACCATTACTAAAATAATTGCCTTCTCCGCCAAAAGCATAACTCCTATCTAAATCAACTCCAGTAATTTCCGTTTTTCCCTTGCCAAAACCAGTGACAATATCATTTCCATCAGTCCCAACAAAAGTGGCAGAGCGATTCGGTTCAAATTGTCCGAATTTTGTATAATGATCGAGACCTGAAGAGAAACTTCCTGCTTGCACAGCCGCAGCAACATCGGGATTTTTTTGTAAATATTCAACTTCCGAAAAGTTATCCAACACGCTATCTCTACTAAAAATCAAAAGACCCCGCCCTCGATTTGCTCGAAATGGAATATTTGCACCGCCCTCGATTCTAGCGATTCCTGCCGTACCCCGACCGGAGCCGGTAGTAATACGAAAATCGCCATTCATGGTGATGGTGGGCGAGAACCCATAAAACCCTCGCGCTCCTGCCAGCCGGATCGCATCAGT
Organism: Microcoleus sp. C2D2; assembly: GCF_036702495.1. Lineage (NCBI taxonomy): Bacteria > Bacillati > Cyanobacteriota > Cyanophyceae > Oscillatoriales > Microcoleaceae > Microcoleus > Microcoleus sp. C2D2. The sequence goes on from NZ_JAUBTO010000145.1 coordinate 2,417, forward strand.
TTGCTGGTCAAAGTTTTTAATAATCGGCTCGCCTATTCCTCCAAACCGCCCCTGGTAGAAAACACCACTATTGATAATATCGGACACTTCCCCAACACCAAGCACGAAAGTATCAGAGCCTTGACTGCCAATTAGGGTATCTATGTCAATAGGAAGGTTGGTGTTGGTTCTTGTTTCATAAACTCGATTCCCTGCTGCATCTAAAGATACTTGAATGCCGATGATTTCAACTTTCCCTACACCAAACCCAGCCACAACGTCACTGCCTTGAGTACCCACAAAGGTTGCAGAGCGGCTTGGCTCAAATTGCCCAAATTTTCGGTAATGTTCTCCGCCTGTTTTGAAAACTCCTGCTTTGACTGCTGCTGCTACCTCTGGGTTTTTTAGTAAATATTCTGGTTCAAAAAAGGTACTCGCATAAAGGCCTTCTTGGGCTCCGAATTTGATAAAGTGCTCAAAACCCGATTTGAAAGTTTGGTTCTGCACAAAGGGAGCAAGTACGGGGTATCGCTTTAAATAAAACGATTCATCGTAGTCAGGCGATGTATTGACAAGACCTTGTTCCCAGCCAAACTGAATAAAGTGATCTAAGCCTGAGGCAAAAGCTCCTGAACTGACAGCGGCCGCGACTGCGGGATTGTTGGCGAGATAGTAATTTTCATCGTAATATCGCGATACTTCCGTGAAACCGAGTTTTTGACCAAATTTTTCAAAGTGTTCTTTGCCAGAACTGATAATTCCTCGATCGATACCTTGTTGCACAAAGGGATATTTGCTGAGATAGTAATTTTCGTCAAAAATATCGTAGTTAGCCATATTACCCCTTCTCTGGTATCGATGAGTTTTTGCCAAATTTACCTTATTTTAGGCAAAAACGTTATTGCTTGACAACAAAGAGGCAAGTTAGATATAATTAAATTTAAATCAAGTAATTAGCTAAATAAGTTTTATTAATATTTAAAAATATTGGAGAAGTTTTAAGATTTTTCAATTTTATTTAATTCAATCGATCGAGTAATAAGAAAATGTCGCACACAAAACTCAGTGTTTCGGTCAAAGGCAAAGGGTTTCCTATCCTCTGCTTGCACGGCCATCCAGGTTCCGGCGCTTGTATGTCCGTCTTTACAGAACACTTATCAAAGCGGTTCCAGACGATCGCCCCAGACTTGCGCGGATACGGCAACAGCCGCACATCTGTTCCCTTTGAAATGACCGACCACCTCCTCGATTTAGAAGCACTTTTAGACCGATTGGGAGTCGATCGGTGTTTGGCGATCGGATGGTCTTTGGGAGGGATTTTAGCCATGGAATTAGCCATGAAATATCCAGGGCGAGTCACCGGTTTGATTCTACTTGCATCCGCCGCCAAACCGCGAGGAAGTCACCCTCCCATCTCTTGGCAAGATAACCTTTACACTGGTTTAGCCGGAATTATCAATTGGGCGATACCCGGTTGGCAGTGGAATATTGATACTTTTGGTAGGCGATCGCTCTTTCGCTACTTGATACAGCAGCATACAGCCACCCCTTACCGCTACTTAGCACAGGCAGGTACCCCCGCCTACATAAAGACTTCCAAGACGGCCACCAAGGCGTTAAATACCGCTCTCAGGGCCGGATACGATCGACTGATCCACCTCGACGACATTCAATGTCCGAGCTTGGTGTTGGCCGGAGAGGCCGATCGGCACATCACCTCGGCATCCAGTTTAGAAACAGCCCGCCACCTTCACGATTGTCAGTGGCAGTGCTATCCAAATACAGCCCACTTGTTCCCTTGGGAAATTCCCGATCGGGTAATCGCAGACATCGATCGCTGGATTGAGAAATTCCCCCAAGCAGTTGGCAATTGCGAGTCTTAAGTGTGGAGTTTGTCAGAAGCAATTAATCACCCAACAGTCAAGAATTTTGAATTTATATCGTTTCCGTTTGCCTCCGAATCATAATTTTCGGAGTGCAGTGCGAGCTTCCCGCTCGCGATCGGGGCTCGCAAGCAGGGTATAATTCCGTAGTTACCGGATTTTTATTTACAACTTACAACTCAAAACTCAAAACTCAATATTCCCCCTGGTTCTAGTGACTGCTCTAAACAGGCAACAGCCCTCCCTCACCAAGCTTTCCCAAATCCTCTGCAACCGTTAAATTAATAGGTTTGCAGCGGTGAATTGAAACACCAATACCTTCTGCACCTTCATTTTCTATGTCTTCTACATATCCTGCTTTTGCAGCTTCCGCTTCTTGAGCAGTCAAGAAGGGCCCAAAATAGTAAATGCACCGCGGCGCTGAAGTTTTCACTTCAACCCACCAAGCCAATCCGAAAAAATTGAGCAAGCTAATCAAGAATTCTTTCATCAGAACTATGGGTTTGAAACCCCGTCCTTTTAGGACGGCTTTACATTGAATTGAATCCCCTCGCGGGGTGGAGGGGTATGGTTGCCCCTCCGCTGAGGTATGGTTGCCTCAATCTCTTTTCGGAGTAAAGTTAGCTTCGCCAAAGTTTTAAGAGCTTGTTAGGTTGAAAGCACTGTTCCAGTGACCTTAGAACTGTTTAACTCTCAACGACAGAGCAAAGGACTAGCTACGCATCCCAGGGTGTCGTGACTCAAAAAACGTAGTCAGTTAAGACTGAGGCTGGTCAGAACGGCTTGTTGGATTTCTCCTTCAAGCCTCATGCCTTTAGGCTGAGGTTCCTGACGTGCTTTTCTAATGTATTTGACGGTGTTTTCATCGTGCTGCGAACACGCCTAGGCTTTTGTTATTTACACGCTGACTGCTACCAAGAACCTATCCACACCTATTTAAAGCCGATCTCTAAATAGATTGGTGTCGAATTCCTGTTTGAACCTAGGGGGAAGGCCCCTTCTACTTTCGCCTGTTCGTAACGAAAGCCGATCGGCTACCCTTACTTGTTCAGGGTGTGCTGCCGCTCAATTCTGGGCGGCATTCACAATAAACTACTGTGTTGTGCTCTTTTTTTCAACCACCTTTACGATCCGTGTACGTGAAACTTTTTGGGCCCGCGCTGGCGGTAAATTTCGTATAAAGCCATCCCCGTTGCTACCGAGACATTCAGGCTAGGAGTCTTCCCCCTTAAAGGAATTGAAACTAATCCGTCACAGCCGCGCTGTATCAAAAGGCTCAAACCGTCAGCTTCACCGCCCACAACTAAAACAGTGGGCCCAGAGAACTTGATTGTCTCTACCGATTGACCGACGCCTGCTGCAGTGCCATAAATCCAGAATCCAGCCTCTTTCAATTCTTCCAGCGCCCGGTTAAGATTGACAACCCTCGCCACTGGCAAGCTTTCCAATGCCCCTGCTGCCACTTTTCTCACTGCCGAGGTAATCCCAACAGCCCGCCGCTGCGGAATCACCATGCCCTGACATCCCAATGCTTCTGCGGTGCGAACGATCGCCCCTAGATTGTGGGGGTCGTTGAGTCCTTCTGCTACCACAATTACTGGATCTTCGCAAGCAGACTTAGCCTTTGCGATCAGTTCGGTCAAATCCAGGTATTCGTAAGCTGATACTTGAGCCGCTACGCCTTGGTGGTTTGCCTTGCGCGTGATGTAGTCGAGGCGCAAATCGTCAACTTCATCAATGATGCTGCCGTTGGCCTTGGCTTCGGTTAGCAAGCTGTGAAAGCGGGGATCGTAGCGCAGGTGCGGGACAACCCAGATCCGGTTGAGGACTTGGTTTGTCTCTAATGCCGCTTGCACCGCATGGCGGCCGTAAATCATGTCTGTGTCTGTGTCTGGTTGCACGACTGTATTTGAGGCACCGTCAACAGGGCGAGTGTCTCTGTCTTTGTCTCTGTCTTTGAAATGGTTGCCCCGGAATTCCTGCGGGCTGCTGTCTCTGTCTCTGTCTTTGTCTTTGTCTTTGTAATAATTGCCCCGGGATTCCTGCGGGTTGCTGTCTCTGTCTCTGTCTCTGTCTCTGTCTTTGTCTTTGTCTTTGTAATAATTGCCCCGGGATTCCTGCGGGCTGCTGTCTCTGTCTCTAAAATTGTTGCGGGCCGGCTGCGGGCTGTTGTCTCTGTCTCTAAAATTGTTGCGGGCCGGCTGCGGGCTGCTGTCTCTGTCTCTAAAATTGTTGCGGGCCGGCTGCGGGCTGCTGTCTCTGTCTCTAAAATTATTGCGGGCCGGCTGCGGGCTGCTGTCTCTGTCTCTAAAATTGTTGCGGGTCGGCTGCGGGCTGCTGTCTCTGTCTCTGTCTTGGTAATAATTGCCCCGGGATTCCTGCGGGCTGCTGTCTCTGTCTCTGTCTTGGTAATAATTGCCCCGGGATTCCTGCGGGCTGCTGTCTCTGTCTTTGAAATGATTATTTCTGCGAATGTGCGGTTGGGTGTCGGAATCGACTCGACCTTTGAAAATTGCTCGCACTGGCATTTCTCGGGATTGGGGGGCGAAGGTCTTGAGCTTTTGAGGCGCGTCTACTCCCCGAGTGTCGGGACGCGGCTTGCGCTCAAAGCGGGCAGAGGACGGTTGTGAGTCCTGACGGCGGCCTTCGCTTTTGAATGGCTTGCTGTCGGAATTCGATCGCGAGGAGTTTGGTCTGGTAAATTTTCTCATGGGTTTCTTTTGGCAGTCAAAGCAATTTTCGATTTTTGATTTTTGATTTTCGATTGAAGAATGGACGCATCAATCTTGGGGCTGTGAGATTTTAGATTGGCTGGGGAGGAAGCATCGATTGAAGAATTGAAGAATTGACGGATCGATCTTGGGGCTGTGAGATTTTAGATTGGCTGGGGAGGGAGCAAGGATTTTGCTGTGCTAAAGTTGCTAATTAATGGCCGATCTATCCTGTTTTCCCGATCGAGATTTTTGCTGTTTTAAGTTGGCCGCCGTGCCAGGGTTGTTAATTAATCCCTCCTCATTCCCAACTCTTAACTGCTAAATCCTTTAAGTCTCAAGTTCTAAAAGTGCCAGAATCTCGGTCAATCTTTCGGGATCGGTGAGGTACAAATATCCGATCAAAGTTTCTAAGCTGCTGGCTTGTTGGTATATCTCTGGATCTGCTCGCTTGGAACGGTTCGCTGCGGCATTGCGGCCGCGCTTGACAATTGCTAATTCTGTACTGTTCAAGTAAGGAGAGATCGATCGTAAGTGACGCGCTTGAGTTTCGGCTCGTACTTGCCCAACCACCAATTCATGATAAGCTTGCAATCTTCTGGGCGGCATTAAATACCAACTCCGAATGTAGAGTTCGTATACTGCATCTCCCAAATATGCCCAGGCTGCGGGCGAAATTCTTTCTATTTCTGCTGGTGTAGCCCTCGCAGGATGCACTCGATTTAAACTGATATCCGTCAGACTCAGTTTGAGCCCGTCATCTGCGATCGGCAACATACTTTTTTAAATAAAACTTCCGCACAGCTTGGTTTTTCTAGTCACTTACTTATTTCGTCTTTCGTCACTTCAGCAATTATAGCTTTTACAGGAGTGTTCGCTGTCAGAACACGAAGCGAGATATATAGGCAAAGCTTTGCGCGACGATCGCGCTCCTAAAAAAGGCTTTTTACACTCCAGAAGGATGCTCTACTTCTTATACCATTTTTCCGCGTTTTTGCCACACATATTTTACTCGCCATCCACCGGATATCAAAGCATCGGGGGAAATAGGGGCAAGACTTGTCGCAGCTTCTGGGAAAATCGCTATTGTTTTACCAGCACAACCATAAAAATTTGCTATCCAGCGTTGAGAACCGGATAGCTAATTTAATCCACTTTGGCGTCAAGCATCCTTGACGTTTTTTACCGCCTCGTCAACCGAAGGCTGCAAAGACAAAAATTTCTCTAAGCGAACCAGTTTAACAGTCTGAGTTACGCGGGGATTTGAGACAATTTGCAATGTCCCGTCCAAGGTTTGGGCTTTTTTGACAAGTTGCACAAGTGCACCCAAGCCTGAACTGTCTACAAAGTCTATTTGAGACAAGTCCAAAATTACGTGTTTTGGGCCCTCCTCAATACATTTGCTCAGTACCTTCCGAAAAGTTGCCTCAGAAAAAGCGTCCAGCAGGCCAGTCAAGCGAAATAACTGATAGTTATTCTTGACTTCGCGAGTGCCTCTGAGGCTAACGGTCAGGGTCAATGACTCAGGAATGACACCCTCCTAGCTAGATATGGCTTAAAGTCGAGGCTTCATTATAGGAGTTTTTTGGTCTTTTGTCTACAGTTTTTTAGTTATTAGTCATTAGTCATTAGTCATTAGTCAGAAGCGATCGACACAAACAGCCTCTGATGACTACTGACTAAGGACTGCTGACGAATGACTACTTACTGCTGGCTACTTTCTGATTTTCTCGCATTGACTGCACGAATCGATCGAACAAATAGTCAGCATCATGCGGGCCGGGACTGGCTTCTGGGTGGTACTGGACTGAGAACAGCGGCAGGGTTTTGTGCTTCAATCCGGCTACGGTGCGATCGTTCAAATTGAGATGAGTAATTTCTACTTCAGGAACTAGGGAATCCGGGTCGATCGCAAAACCATGATTTTGGCTAGTAATTTCTACTTGCTGAGTTAAACCCGCTGGATGATTCAATCCCCGGTGGCCGAACTTAAGTTTAAAAGTTTCTGCACCCAAGGAAAGTCCCAAAATCTGGTGTCCCATGCAGATGCCGAATACCGGTTTGTCCGACTTTAACAAAGCTTTCGCAGTCGCGATCCCTTCCGTTACCGCCGACGGATCTCCCGGGCCGTTGGACAGAAAAATGCCGTCCGGGTTGTATTTGAGGATTTCCTCTGGCGACGTGTCAGCCGGTACAACGATGACCCGACACCCGTAACTCGCCAGACGCCGCAGGATGTTGCGCTTGATCCCAAAGTCTAGCGCTACCACCGTCCACATTTCGCCTTCTTCAGGTTGGACTGTAGGACTGAACTCCCAAACCGAGTCCGTGGTTTCAGACCACTCGTAAACCTTGCGGGTAGTGACTTCCTGAACCAGATTCAGCCCGTCCATGCTGGGGGCATCTTGCACTTGCTCCAAAAGTTCCGCCTGGTCTAGAATCAAGGTCGAAATGCCGCCGTTGATCGCTCCCACCGTGCGAATTTTGCGAGTCAGGGCCCGGGTGTCGATCCCGTAAATTCCGGGGATATCGTACTGTTTGAGGTAGTCTTGCAGAGATTGCGAGCAGCGCCAGTTGCTGGGGCGGCTGCATACGTTCCGGGCGATCGCACCTCGAATTTGCGGGCGCGAGGATTCTTCATCTTCGAGATTTACCCCGGTATTGCCCAATTCTGGATAAGTAAAAGTTACAATTTGACCGCAATAGCTGGGATCTGTCAAAACTTCTTGGTAGCCCGTCATTCCGGTATTGAATACTACCTCCCCGACGACGGTAGCGTTAGCGCCAAAAGACCAGCCGCGGTAAGCAGTACCGTCAGCCAGGACTAGGAGAGCGGGTTGTGCAGTTGAAAGTGACATGGCATCCTTAATTACTTTCGTTTGGTTTAATTCTTACCACTGCCTGGGATTTGATGCTAGCCGATAATATACAGATATTATTTTAATTTGTGCAAGGGTTCGCCTGCTTGAAGGCACTTATGCACTTATGCCGGAGGCCGGAGGCACTTATAGCCTTTCGAGCTCTCATATGAGGTACTATCCGGCCCACGGCCTCCGTGGCCTCCGTGGCCTCCGTGGGCATAGGGCATACCTCACTTTTTTGAGAACCGCTATATGCAACAGGTAATCAAAAAGCAACAACAAGTGCAAATTCTCCGACTCCCCACTCTCGGCATCTCCTACTCTCTCCATCTCCCCCGCGCCAGCAATTTATCTGCCAGCAGCTTATGAGGGCGGGCGGATAGTCTAAATCTATTCCAAAAGGCACTTCTCGCTGTTACGATCGAGCTACAGCGTTTAACCAAACTATGGCTAGCAAATCTCCCTTGCCTTTACTCTCAAACTTATACCAGCATCTACTGAACCCTCAAAAACGGAGCCAACCGTTACTGGTTTTAACAACAGTTATTTCTCTGAGCAGTTCAATTTTAGTAGGAACTGTTGCCAACTCCTCGCGAGCAGTGGCTCAAGAAAGTGAGGGATGCTTCATGCGCAGTTCGTCAGGCCGAACGCTCAACCTCAGCCAATCAGTCTGCGGTTTTCTCCCCGAAGGATTGACTCCCGCCACGGGGGCGGCCAAGTCTGGAGTATTTCAGGCCAAAATTAAACGCAGAAAGTCTAATATCCCGGTCATAGAAGTCACATTTAACGGCAAACAAAAGTTCGAGATGATGCTAGATTCGGGAGCTAGTGGCACAGTAATTACACCAGCAATGGCTAAAGCCTTGGGCGTTGTTGAGCAGGGAACAGTGGAAGCACAAACTCCTAACGGACTGGCTACTTTTCCCGTCGGTCGCGTGACTTCTATGGAAGCAGGTGGTCTGGCGATTAACAATCTAGTTGTGGCCATCTCGCCGTCGCTAGAGATCGGACTGCTAGGACAGGACTTTTTTGGCCATAAAGACATAACTATTAAGCGAGATGTGATTGAATTTCGATCGCGGTCTTAAAAAAAACGAAGGAGGAAGAGGGCAGAAGTAAAGAAAGATTTAGAATTAAATAATTTTTCTTGTTGGTCAGTTAAAACAAAAAATTCCTTCTTCCTTCTTCCTTCTTCCTTCTTCCTTCTTCCTTCTTCCTTCTTCCGACGGACATCGGACTGACATCCGTTACATCCGTTACATCCCGTACATTGCTCGTTGCCGAACTTCCTTCATTTCAAAAACTCAATTAAATGCTGCAGCTTCAACCAAGATTCGCCGCTCAATAAAATGTCCTTAGCCAGAGAAACTCCTGCTGCGTGATCACCCATAGGAATTGCGCCTCCCACCTGAAAAGCCAAAGACGCATTCAAAGCTACAACATCCATTTGTGCTGGCGTACCTTTACCTTGCAAAACGTTCCGCAAAATCTCGGCGTTTTCCTCAACATTTCCGCCTTTTAACGAGCCGATCGCACTTGGTGTCAATCCTACCTTTTCCGGGTCTAAAGTAGTGAGTTCCACTTTGCCATCCGACAAAACCGCCAAATCAGTCACATCTCCCAAACCCGCCTCGTCCAATTTTTCTCTGCCGTGAACGATTACCGCCAACTCAGTCCCCAACTCGCCCAAAGCTTGGGCAATAGTTGATACCAGACTGGGATCGAACACTCCAATTACCTGCCCTGTAGGGCGCATAGGATTGACGAGGGGGCCTAAAACGTTAAAAACAGTCCGCACCTTCAAAGTGCGCCGGAGCGACGCTACAGCCTTAAGTGCTGGATGCCAGCCGGGAGCAAATAAAAAGGTGATACCCACGGAGTCTACCGCAGCTCTCACCTTCGCGGCATCGGCGTTGAGGTTGACTCCGAGTGCTTCCAACACGTCAGCAGAGCCCACTTTGCTCGATGCCGAGCGATTTCCGTGTTTGGCGACTCGAACTTTGCCCGCGGCGGCCACAAAAGCTACAGCAGTGGAAATGTTAAAGGTGGAAGCGCCGTCGCCGCCGGTGCCGCAAGTATCAATTAATTTGAGATTGGAGATTGAGGATTTGGGATTGAAAACGCTCTTTGACTCGCCTGCTTGGGACTGAGAATGCAATACCTGAGCCATTCCTGCCAATTCTTGGGCAGATATGCCTTTGGCTTGGATGGCCGCTAAAATTGCTCCTGAGAGGACGGGGGGAATAGCTTCTGCTAGCCATCCCTGCATCAAGTCGGCTGCTTGGGCGCGTGAGAGAGATTGTCTGTCTAACAGTTGTTCCAGCAGGGCCGGCCACAGAGGAGAATCCGCCGTCTGGGTGGAAGCAGGAGATAACTCTGGCGTTGCTAGTAGAGGAGAATCTGTCATTTATTAGTTCTAGTCAAATTTAGCCCGATCGAGCTTTTAGGCCAAACCGAGAATCGATCGGGATTTTACCAGACTTGCCGACCAAATGAGAGCGCGCCGGGCCCAGATTTTTGCCCAAATGCCAGCACCGCTAAAGAATTTGTCCGCCCGCAGCAGCAGAATATGAATTTTTTGATACAACAATTATCCTCTTCTTGTGCCAACTTTACATAGAAACCCCCGATCTTACTTACAAGTGCAAGCAGTCTGCTGTATTGTCTATCAGCAATAATACTTAACAGTAACTCCGAGCACCCAAAGACCGATAAAATTTTCCGACAGGAGTTGTGCAGACCAAAACATTTTAGACCTTAAGAGAGTCCCAGATTCATCTGTGGAGTCAATTCTTTAGTCTAAAATCTCAAATCTCAAATCGACTGACAGCAACAACAGTCAGCGTTTAGCTCAGGGATGCGGGTTAGTTGCCGAACTGAGGGTAAGAGTCGATCGCACTCTCATCCAAAGCCTAAAAATAGAGTCTTGCTGTTGTAGAAGTTCCTACCTTTTATTATTGTAACAACAGCCTTGACACTAACTTATTTCACGGTCTTCAACTGCTAATATAGCGGTTCGATCGCGTGGTGAGGTATGCCCACGGAGGCCACGGAGGCCACGGAGGCCTATGCCCGTGGGCCAGATAGTACCTCATGTTACTGAGAAAGGCTAATATATTTCAGGGAGATTTCCAGGAGCGGGTTTTGCTCGAACACCTGCACCGCAGGCCGTTCGATTTGCAAATGCGATCGTGACAGCCAGTCAAGCCTCAAAGAAAGACATACCGCATCAACTAAACTTTCATCAGCAACAACTAACAACTAACAGCCCAGTAGGACAGATGAATAAACACAGTCGTGTCCGGCTGCAATACAGCACCTTTGAGCCTAATTAACGCCTCAAATTTCACAGGCGGTAGACCAAAAAGATTCAACTCAAACACAAGGGCAGGGTATTCAAAAGTGGGAAATCAACAATTAGAAAATAAAGCGATGGAATGCCTGAATGTCGCGGAGGCACTGTATCAAATGGAAGCAAAATATTATAGTATGTTTGAAAATGCTGTGTCGGGCATTTTTCAAACAAGCCAAGACGGTCGCTACATCAGCGCTAACCCAGCTTTAGCTCGCATCTACGGATATAACTCCGCCGAAGAATTGATGGGCATTCTGACTGATATCAGCCATCAGCTTTATGTCAACCCCGAACGGCGCGATCAGTTTGTTTCTGCTTTGCAAGAACAGGGCATTGTATCGGATTTTGAGTCGCAGATTTATCGCCGAGACGGAACAATAATTTGGATCGCTGAAAATGCGCGGGCTGTCTGCGATGAAGCGGGAAAATTGCTCTACTATGAAGGTTTTGTTGAAGATATCACGCAGCGCAAGCAGGCAGAATCAGGACTTCGAGAAAGCGAAGAACGCCTGCGCTTAATAATTGAAGGTGTTAAGGATTATGCTATATTTATGTTAGATACTGAGGGGTATGTAGCTAGCTGGAATTCAGGTGCAGAACGCATTTTGGGATACACAGCTCATCAAATAGTCGGCAATAAGTCGGAGTGTTTTTTCACCCAAGAAGATATTGCAATCGGCAAGCCCCAAGAAAAATTAATCATGGCGGCGGCAGAAGGTCGATACGAAAATGAAGGCTGGCGGCTTCGCAAAGACGGATCGCGATTTTGGGCGAATATTATTGTTACTCCTTTGCGCGATGAAAGCGGAGAGTTGCAGGGCTTTTCTCAAGTAATGCAAGATATTACCAAGCCAAAGCGGGCGGCCGAGGAAAAGATGCAGTTGATTGCTTCTTTGCAGGCGTCGGAAAAAAAGTTTCGCACTTTGTACGAATCGACTAGCGATGCGGTTATGCTGCTAGATGAACAGGGTTTTTTGGATTGCAATCCAGCAACTTTAGAGTTATTTGGATGCAGGACTCAATCGGAGTTTTGCGGCAAGCATCCTTCGGAATTTAGCCCGCCGTTGCAGCCGGACGGACAAGATTCTATGAGTCTTTTTCAAGAGCGAATTAATACGGCACTGCGATCGGGAAATTGCCGTTTTGACTGGCTGCAATGCCGTTTGGATAGTTCCGAGTTTCCGGCGGAAGTGCTGCTAACTTCTATGGATATCGGCGGCAAAATGGGGCTGCAAGCCGTGGTGCGCGATATCACTTATCGGGTGGAGGCTGAGGAGGCCCTGAAGCAGGCTAATGAGATATTGGAATGCCGGGTTAAAGAGCGGACAAGTCAGTTGGAAGAGGCTATTAAAAAGTTGAGTTTATCGGAAGAAAAATTTTCTAAGGCTTTTCGCTCCAGCCCCGATCCGATGATTATTACTACTTTTGCGGAGGGTCGTTTTATAGAAGTTAATGATAGTTTTCTGTCGATGACTGGTTACGCTTTAGAAGAAACGATCGGCAATACAGTACCGGGGTTAAATATTTGGGTAAGGTCTCAAGACAGACATAAATTTAGGCAAAGTTTGCACGAACAAGGTCTTGTTCGCAATCAGGAATGCGAGTTTCGGATGAAGTCGGGATCGGTGGTGGTGTGTTTGGTTTCAGCAGAATTGATTAATTTGGACGGCGAACTCTGTATGCTGGGGGTGATGACGGATATTACCGATCGCAAACACGCCGAAGAAGCCCTACGGGAAAGCCAGCGGGCTTTGGCGACGCTGATGAGCAATTTGCCGGGGATGGCCTACCGTTTTCGCAACGATGCCGATCGCAGTATGGAGTTTGTCAGCGAAGGTTGCTATCAGTTAGCAGGCTATTCTCCTGAAGAATTTATCGGCACTCGGGAAGTTTCTATCTCGGAATTGACTCACCCGGACGATCGCGATAATTTGTGGAATGCCGTGCAAGTTGCCTTGCAAGAAAATCGACCCTATCAGCTAAATTACCGAATTACTTCTAAAAACGGCGAATTAAAATGGGTTTGGGAGCAAGGTTTGGGAGTGTTTTCCGACTCGGGAGAGTTGATAGCTTTGGAAGGGTTAATTACTGATATTTCCGAACTCAAACGCAGTGAAGAAGCTTTGGTGCGATCGCAAACAGAGTTAACCCAACAAAAACTTCAGCTAGAAAATACTTTGCACGAGTTGCAGCAAACTCAAGCGGTATTGATTCACACTGAGAAAATGTCTACACTCGGTCAAATGATAGCTGGTGTTGCTCACGAAATTAACAATCCCGTTAGCAGCGTCTGCGGCAATCTCGTCCACGTCGGTCACTACACGGAAGATTTGCTGAGTTTGATCGATATGTACCAGAAGCAATGCCCGCAGCCGCCGGCAGCAATTCAAGAAAAAATTCAGGATATCGAATTAGAGTTTCTGCTAGAAGATTTGCCGAAAGCGATGTCTTCGATGCAGGTTGGGGCCGATCGCATTCGGGAAATCGTGCGATCGCTCAGAAATTTCTCCCGCAAAGATGATTCTCAAATGAGCAAAGTTAACCTGCACGAAGGGATTGAAGGAACGCTGCTGATCCTGCAAAGCCGTCTGAAAGCCAGAGGCAACTATCCCGAAATTGCGGTAATTAAGGATTATGGAAATTTGCCTTTGGTTGAGTGTTATGCCGGGAAAGTCAATCAGGTATTTATGAATTTGATCGGAAATGCGATCGACGCGATCGAGGAATACAACGAAGGGCGTTCAGTTGCCGAAGTCCAAGCTAACCGCAGCAAGATTAAAATTAGGACAGAAGTCCAAAACTCCCATGCTGTAATTAGGATTTCTGACAATGGCCCCGGTATGCCAGAAGAAGTTTCCCAGCAGTTATTCCAGGCTTTTTTTACCACCAAACCCGCCGACAAAGGCACCGGTTTAGGGCTGTCAATTTCCTACAAAGTTGTCCAAGAACACGGTGGCAAGCTGAGCTGCGTGTCTGCACTGGGCCACGGAGCCGAGTTTATCATAGAAATACCGATCGAACAGCCGTAAAGTGCGATCGGGGCGATCGCCTCGAGATAACGAGTCGCGGTTTGTACTGAGGACTTTAGTCCTCATAAAACTCGCTCGGACTAAAGCGGTAAAGTGCGGTGTGAATGGAACCCTACATATAGAAGTTTTGCCTAAGTTCTGTATTGCTGAAACCCTGGCTTTTCTTGCTTCTTCCTTCTTCCTTCTTCCTTCTTCCTGACATCCGTTACATCCGTTACATCCGTTACATCCGTTACATCCGCCCTTGCGAATCCGTTGCCGAACTTCCTTCTTCCTTCTTCCTTAATTACACCTTTCCAAATAAATTCGAGCCACCTTATCCCCCGGATTTTGCCGCAAACAATCCGCAAAAAGTCCCGCAGCTTGCCTAAAACTCTTCATATTGTACAAAGACAAAGCCTCAGTAAATAGTTGCAGAGTCGCTAACTTCCCCGCTTTAACTTCCGCCAAATCCGCATCAAAAACTTCATAAACAGTCACCCATTCAGACTTACCCTTAACCTGAACTTTATCAATTACCCGAATCGCATAATCACCCGGATTTGTCAAGCGATCGAAAGTCTGCTGAGTAATTAACAGCGACACCCCGTAATTCTTCGTCAAACTTTCAATGCGAGAAGCCAAATTAACCGCATCGCTAATCACAGTACCGTCCATCCGGCTTTTTCCGCCCACTATACCCAGAATCAAAGAACCAGTATTGATTCCCACCCCAATCTCAACTGGCACATAACCCAGAGAAGCGCGAGCTCGATTGTATTCAGCAAGAGTTTGCAGCATGGCAATTCCCGCTTTCACAGCATCATCCGCCCCCTCGCTAAACAAAGCCATAATTGCATCGCCCATATATTTATCAATAAACCCCTGATTTTCCACAATCAGCGGTTCCATTCGACTCAAATAAGAATTTATAAATTTGAAATTTTCTGTCGGTGTCATTTGTTCCGACATAGTAGTGAAATCGCGGATGTCAGAAAACAAAACCGACATTTCCAACTCTACCGCTTCTCCCAATTTAATATCAACAATACTGTCACATCCCAAAAAAGCTAAAAACTCATTGGGTACAAAGCGACTTGTCGCCTCCGCCATTTCTAATTCTGCATCCAGTGAAAGTTCCAAATTGCAATTGACCTCAAAGAGCTCCTCAATGAACTTTTGGCGCTCTGCCTCAGCTTTTTTGCGTTCCGTGATATCTTGAAAAGTGTTGATAGCATAAACAATGTTGCCTTTTTTATCGTAGATTGGGGTAGCGAAGATTTCTAGGGGAATAATCTTGTCGCCTTGATGAACTTCTGCATCGTCAGCCGTAGCAATTTCCCCCTTCAACGCGCGCACTATGGGCAAATTCTCGGCAGGATACTCTCGATTTGTGCCTCCTTGATAGACTTGATAAACCTCTGACAATTTCTCCGAACTCGTATCCGGAATCACTCCTTTACCCAATATCTCTTCTGCTTTCTGATTCACGTAGTAAAGTTGACCGTCCGCATCCAGCACAGCGACACCAATCGGCATTGCATCCAAAAACTGTGTCAAGCGATTTTCGTTTTCATGGAGTTTAGCAATTAGTACCGTTTGCTCGCAGGTTAACTGTGCCAACTCCTGATTCATTGCCTGGAGTTGGGCGTTTTGTTGGGTCAATTGTTGAGCTTGAATATAACTATTTAGCGCTTCTTTAACCGTCAGTTTCAAATCTTCAGCTTGCCAAGGTTTGGTCATATAACGATATAAGTTTGCCGAGTTGATAGCATTGGCGATAGCCTCAATATCTGCTTGTCCTGTCAGCATAATTTTTATACTTTTAGGCAAAATTAGATGAGCCTGTTTTAACAGCTCATCTCCATTCATATCAGGCATAATGTGGTCGGAAATAATTAAAAGAACTTCATCCCCATCCTCTAGCAATTCTTCAATTAACTCTAATGCCTCTTCTCCACCTTCAGCAATTTCGATTATATAATCCTTGCCAACAGCCTCTTGCAGTTCTGCTTTGAGGCTCCTGAGTACAGTTTTCTCATCATCGACACAGATAATTACCTGTTGCCTCATAGTTTAGATAAACCAGATTTAATAGTTTCTAGCAAATCGGATTCCAGCCAAGGTTTAGATAAGCAAGAATGGAGATTAGCCTGTTTTTGGGCTCGGTCAATGGCTACTTTATCAGCTTGACCTGTCAGCATAATTTTAATAACCTTGGGGTAGTTTTTGTGAATTTGAATCAGCAACTCATCTCCCCTGAGACCGGGCATTAACCAATCAGAAATAATCAAAATAACGCTAATTCCCTCCTCGTTGAGGTCATTAATTACATCTAAAGCCTCCTCAGCATCCTCAGCCCCTTCATAGATGTAGGCATCCCCAAATGCTGCTGCTAGCTGGGTCCTGAGACTGTTTAACACCATTCTCTCGTCGTCAACGCACAAAATAACTGGTTTAGACATCTATTTTTTCTCCTTTTTAATTGTTATTAGTAGCAAAAGTAGCAAAATTAGTAAAGTGTATTAGTAGACCCCATCTTATCTTAAGATGTCACAAGTCAACGGCTCGCTAAATCCTCTTGCCCTCCCCAGTAGCCGAAACCAAGAAACTTATATGCGTAGCACCTTAGGTTAGCATAACGCATCGTACTGCTGTTTTACATCCGTTTCCTGTTGAATCCGGGTTATTAACCTCAAACGCTTTAACTTTTGAAATACTCTCAATCTGGTAGATTGCAGCTTAGGCCCAAGCAAGCAAAATCCGACCGACTTACTACTTCATATCGTTTGCGAGATCCTTGGCCTGCTTATACAGCGCTCATTGGCAGGAAAACATTAAATGTAGTTTTGCCCGGAATTGATTCCACTTCAATTTTTCCCTGATGTTTGTCAACAATCTTCTTGACAATATCTAGTCCTAATCCGCTGCCTTCTCCTGCCGGCTTAGTAGTAAAAAACGGGTCAAATATTTTCGTTTTTATCTCTTCAGGTATCCCGTGACCGCTGTCGGTAATGCTAATTTTAGCCTGGTAATCTTGAGCCGTTAACTCAATTGTTAGCGTGCCTCGATAATCCATTGCTTGCAAAGCATTGTGAATTAAATTCGTCCAAACTTGATTGAGTTCGTCGGGATAGCAAAGTATCGGCGGGATTTCGGCATAGTTTTTGATGACTTCAACTCCCTGTTTGAGTAGATTCTGATAGAGTGTTAAGATTGTTTCAACCCACATTCCGCAGATCGGACTCAGAGGACTGGGACTTTTCATGAATTAAGAGTCCTCAAAAATTTTCTCAC
>NZ_JAUBTO010000146.1:0-10025 GCF_036702495.1 Microcoleus sp. C2D2
AGTTCGCGCAACGGGGGTGTTTGAAATGGTTACACAGGTCGGCAAGGTTAGCCCAGTTAGGGCTAAATATTGCCTTGCGGTTCATCGAGTCGATGGATACAGTTATGCCACATAATCCACTTTTGTCCACTGAATCAGCGATTAGATTTGATCCGATCGTTCCACGCTGGACACTCCGACTGCAACTAACAATCCTCACCATTCTGTTTTTAAGTTTAGGTGGGGCGACTCTGTGGCTGGTAGCCGAGTTATTTCAAAGCCGTTCCAGTGCAGTCAGGACCAGAAATCAAGACGAATTAGCCAATGCTGATGCTCGATTGATAAAGCTGTTTTGGGAATCTTACCAGGGGCAATCAGACAAGCCAAATAAGCAATGGGACAAACAACTCCAGGAACTTTCAACAGAAGCGCTTGCTGACGAACCGCGAGTGGAAGGGGGATTTTACCTGCTGCAAAAAGATCGGCTTTTGGGCTATGCCTATCCGACTCACGCAGGGGCATCTCCCAAAAAAGACATTCCCAAAGCAGAGGAAAAAACGATTTTAGAATTGACTCGCCGCGCCACAAGCCAGGGATTGCCTCAAGAATTAGTGCTGCAACCGGGACTCGATTTGCTGGTGCTGCGCGCCGATCCCTTGCCTCTGTGGGGTGCTGTATGGACAATGAAGCGCACACCTCTACCCAGTTCTAAGGATGCCCGTCAAAAAGTCTTAAGCATTCTTGTGGTTTTGATGAACTTGGTAGTAGGAGCCTGGACATTTTATATTGCCTTACAACTCCACTGGGGGGTACAGCGACTACAACAGAGTATCAAGGCAATGGAAGAGGGTAAAGCTGAACAAATTCCACCCTTGAGAGCGGAAATGGGACTGCTGGGAGAGGCAATTAATACGATGCAACATCGCCGTCAACAGCTTGAACAGCGCTTGCGCCGAGTGGAACGTCTGGCATCTTTGGGGCAGTTGGTGGCGGGGGTAGCCCACGAAGTTCGCAATCCCCTTGCAAGTATGCGGCTCAATTTGCAGTATAGCCAGCGGCAACTCCAAAAGCAGGGGATAACGAATTTACCAATTTGCAGCCTGTTGGAACAGATAGACCGTTTAGAGCAATTAGTAAGGCGGCTGTTATATTTTGACCAAAATCAGCAACAGGAAGAACTGGTTCCTGCTTCCCTGGAAGTTGTTGTTGAAGAATCAGTGACTCTACTGCGTCTGAGAGCCCAAGAACAGGGAGTGACGCTGGTCTGTTGCGCTGCGACTAAAACCTTACCCCAAGTGCCGCTGCGTCCTCGGGAGTTAGGACAGGTAATGGTTAATTTAATCTTGAATGCCATCCAAGCCAGTCCAGAGGGAGGTCAAGTATTGGTGGGAGTGGAACAGCAGCAGGACTATTTTGTTACCTGGGTAGAAGACCGAGGACAGGGATTGTCGCCATTCGACCGAGAGCGGATATTTGACCCTTTCTATTCAACAAAACCGGAGGGGACGGGTTTAGGACTGGCAATTAGTCACGAGATTATCACTCGTCAGGGCGGATATATCGGCTTGGATTCTGAACCTGGTTGCACCCGTTTTAGCGTTTATCTACCTAAGAGCAGAGATTAAAGACTAGGGGTTAGGGACTAGGATAATGGCATTCGATATTGACATACTCACGCCCGCTAAAGCAGCGGTGATTCTTGACGCTTCATCGGGTCTTGCTACCGAAGTAGTCTTACAGTCCCTCTGCGACCATTTAGAGTCGTGGCAATGCCCTGTCCCGACTTTTTCTATATTTTTAGCAGCATTTTCGTCTCTATCTTGCTCAGTGCCACAACTCAAGCAAAGCACTGAACGGATAGACAAATCGATTTTGCCCCAATTAAAGCCACAATCTGAGCAAACCTGACTGGTGGGTTCCCATCGACTAATTACCTTGAACTCTCTGCCAAACTTTTCAGACTTAGCTTCACACAAAGTTCTAAATTCTCTCCAGCCTTGCAAACTAATTACTCTAGCAAGTTTGCGATTCTTAACCATCCCTGACACATTCAAATCTTCCAAAACGATCGTTTGGTTTTCGTTGATTACTTTGGTTGACAGTTTATGCAGGAAATATGAGCGAGTGTCGGCAATGCGGTGGTGTAATTTGGCGATTTTAATTCGTGTTAGATTTCTTCTTTTAGAGTCTTTTTGTTGGCGGGCTAACTTGTGTTGCAGTTTACGAACTTTTCGGTCTAGCGTTTTATAGCTAGGGCTTTCCGCTTTTTCGCCATTGCTCATCACTGCAAAAGTTTTAATCCCCAAGTCAATTCCGATACTTTGGTTTTTAGCCTCAGATTGAATTGGCTGAATTTCTACGACAAAACTTAGAAAATAACGATTTGCACAATCTTTGATTACCGTGACGGAACTAGGTTCAGACGGGAGGCTTCTTGACCATATTGGGTGGACAGTACCAATTTTAGCCAAGTATACAGATTTATCTGTTAGAGAAAATGCTGCTTTTGTGAACTCAGCAGACTGTGAATTTGTCTTCTTTTTAAACTTGGGTGAGCCTAGTCTTTTGCCTTTTCGCTTCCCATTACAATAATTGAAAAAGTTTCTGTAAGCAATGTCCAAATGCCTGAGAGACTGCTGCAAAGGAACAGACGAAACATCTTTTAGCCATTGGCGTTCATCAGTTTTTTTGGTTTGAGTTAACAAAGCAGATAGCTTGCTAAATCCCGGATACTTTTGAGACTGTTTACAAAGAGCTAGACCATCGTTCCAGACTACCCTCACGCAACCAAACAACTGAGCGAGGTTCTGCTGTTGTTGGTTTGTCGGGTAGAATCTATAGCGATATCTGGCTTTCATTGCATATGCTAGTATTGGTCTGTACTTCGATTATATATTGGCCTACAATCAATGTCAACCCAGCTCCGCCGAGAAAGACATAAGATGGATTTTCAAATTCTTGAATTTAACGGTGAAGCCGACCACATCCATGTATTAATTGAGTATCCGCCTAAGCTTTCCGTGTCCAGCATTGTCAACGCGCTAAAAGGGGTATCTAGCCGTCGATATGGTCAAGCTGGATATCCCAAGCCCTACGGCAAAGATGCTCTTTGGAGTCCTAGCTATTTTGTTAGCTCGGTTGGAGGCGCACCAATTGAAGTATTGAAGCAGTACATTAAGAATCAAGAAAAGCCGTCCTAAAAGGACGGGGTTTTCAACCCATTTTCCTGATAATCCCAATTCTAAAATCGGCTGATGGCAAAAATTCTAATTGTTGATGATGAAAAAGCGATGCGTCAGGCTATGGCGCAAATTTTAAAAGATGAAGGTCACTCGATTATAGAAGCCGAAGACGGAGATCTGGGACTCAAAATAATTCAAGGCGATGTTTCCTCTCGTCCTGACTTGGTATTTCTAGATCTGAAAATGCCTAAGACTCAAGGTAGTGCTGTTCTCAAAGCTTTGGGGAAAACTCTATTTGAATTGCCCGTCATTGTGATGACAGCTTATGGAACCAGCCGCACGGCAATTGAAGCGATGCAGTTGGGAGCCTACGATTACTTGACCAAACCCTTTGATTTGGAGGATTTAATCAATCTGGTTCAGAAGGCTTTGGCTCATCACACCGCGTCAGCTTATCAAGTTGGGGAAGCAAATCTTCAAGCGATCGCACAACCAGAAGAGCTTTTAGGGCGATCGCCTGCAATGGCACAAGTCTTTAAACTCATCGGTAGAGTCGCCCTAGGAAACACCACTGTTTTAATTGTGGGAGAATCCGGCACAGGTAAAGAGTTAGTCGCTTCCACCCTTCATGCTGCTTCCAGAAGTCGAGGCCCCTTGGTTAAAGTTAACTGCGCGGCTTTACCAGAGCATCTGTTAGAAGCAGAGTTATTCGGTCACGAGAAAGGAGCATTCACGGGAGCTAATAACCTAAGAATTGGTCGATTTGAACAAGCGAATGGCGGCACTATCTTCCTGGATGAAGTAGGAGAACTCAGCCCGACAATTCAAGGAAAATTGCTCCGGGTGTTGCAGGATAAATCCTTTGAGCGGTTGGGAAGCAATCAAACCAGAACAGTAGATGTGCGGGTTTTGGCGGCGACGCATCGGAATTTAGAAAAGATGGTGCGGCTCAATCAGTTTCGAGAAGACCTTTATTACCGCTTTAATGTGGTGCGAATTGAACTGCCACCTTTACGCGATCGCCTTGAAGACTTAAATCAACTTACCCAACATTTTTTAAGCTGCATTGCCTTGCGAAATGGTATTAAAAGTCTAGCAATTACCGAGTCAGCACTGGAAAAACTTAGGAGTCATGTTTGGGCTGGAAACGTGCGGGAGTTACAAAATACCTTAGAGCGAGCGGCTGTTTTTTCTGGGGGAAGAACAATCTTACCAGAGCATCTTGTCTTCAACCAGGAATCTCTGCCGGATTTAAACTTGGAGCAAGCTGTAGCACAGTTGGAGACAAACTTAATCCGTCGCGCCCTAAATCTCTATCCCCACGAACCTCACAAAGCTTTAGGAATGGACGCCCAAAGCTTTGAACAGAAAAAGAAACAAAGGAATCTTTGACACTCTATTTCATTTTTGTTGTAATTTGCACTTTTTCGGAACAATTTGCGCTCGCAAATTCAATCTCTGACTCCACAAAATGCCATGACTTATCTAATTTCTGCACCCTCACAAGAAACACGCCTGGAGACTCAAACGGTTTTCTACCCAACTCTACGGCAATTAGTACGTTTGTTGCCTATGGATCGCCAACGGGTGGTGGAGTATGTCCAGGAAGAAGCGAAGCACAATCCATTTTTAATGAACACTCCTGATTCATCTGCCCAGTCGGGAGGACGCGAAGCTTTGTTAGAGGATGTTTTACCGGATTGGTATCATCCTCCGGCCCAAGGATTGAGTCTTCAGGAGCATCTTTCTGGACAAATATCAGTTCTATCATTACCACAAAAACAAAGCGATGCTCTGATTTATCTGACTCAATGGCTCTCTCCCTCTGGCTATTTGGAAGGAAGTGCAGAAAGTTGGGCAAGGGGTACCGTTTGGAGTCCAAGAGAACTAGAAGCTGTTGTGCCGGCTCTCCAAAGTTTAGACCCTCCTGGAATCGGAGCGCGATCGCTGCGAGAATGTCTGTTGTTGCAACTTAAATACCAGCCTCAAACTCTAGCTTTTTTATTAGTTCAATACTATTTAGAAGCCTTAGCAAATTGTACTGCTAGTTCTTTAGAAGCCAAGAAAAATCGTGAATCATTGCTGCAAAAGCTGCATCAAAATCCCCAAGTTTCTATTGACACTAACATGGAGACACTCACCGCTGCCCTAAGTCAAATTCAGGAATTAGAACCCCGTCCGGCTAGAAACTTTGGTCAGATAAATGTTCCTATTGTCACCCCCGATCTGAAAGCCGAACCTCAATCAGGAGGAGACTGGCAAGTTTCCCCAATCTATGAGGTTAATCAGCGCTTTTGTCTTAATGGCGAAGCCATTGAGCTGTTGGCGAAATCAAACAAACGTTCAAGAGATACCCAACGGCTGGAAGTCTTATTACAAAAAGCTCAGAACTTACTCACAGCTTTGAACCAATGGCAGGAAAATATTCTCAAAGTCGGTCAATTTTTAGTTGAGCGCCAGCAAACCTTTTTAAACAGTCGGAATAAATTAGATTTAGTGCCAACCCCTCAGCAACTTGTGGCTCAAACGGTGGGACTTTCTAACGCTACAGTGAGCCGGATTGTTCGGGGACGGTATCTGTTAATTTGCGATCGACCAAATCAAACAATAGCATTGGCATCGCTTTGCCTTTCTGTACGAGTAGGGGGACGAACGCTTCAACAAGTTCAGCAACTGCTGGTGCAACTCATTCAGGAAGAATCGCCGACTAATCCTTACACTGATGAACAGTTAGCTCACCTGCTGGGGATACGATTTGCTCTGCCTATTGCTCGGAGAACAGTGACTAAGTACCGCCAACTACTGAGTTTAGAATCATCCCACGGCCGAGAGACTGATTCAGGAATTAGGCAAAAAGTGGTTTGAGGCGCGAATTATAGGCGTAAGGTGCTATGATAGTCCGGCGCACCCTACATAATGGCGGTTCTGCGATCGCAAACTCTGATTAAAGAAGTAAGGTGAGTTTTTTTCCAGTTTCTATTCTGCCTTATTCTAAGGGTTTTAAAGTATAGCCTTTCTCAGTAACATTAGGTGCTCTCGCGGGCATAGGGCATAGGCCTCCGTGGGCACAGGCCTCCGTGGGCATCACTTGCGAGCGGTGTGTACCTCATTTTATTGAGAACCGCTATAGTAGGATTTTCAATCGGTTTAATAAAACGGCTGTTTGCCCGTACAAAACAATTTCCCTTTCCTGTGAAAATAGGCAGCCAAGGTTTGCCCCCAGGATCGGCGATCGTAATTTTATTCGCATTATTTCCCGTCACCGCTTGCAAGCGTTCTCCCCGAAAAACAGTCAGCAATAGCCACTGCGAAACATTGTGTTTATTCCTCTCAAATAACTCAGCAGACGCATCGATACCGTCTACAGAAACAGATCGAAATCTCTGAGCCATCCGACAATTCAACCCTTGAGAATCCGAGTCAACAACTACCCAATTTACCTGTCTGTTCCCCCGCTGTCTCGCAGCCGGCACCGGATAATCACCTTGCTGGTTAGCAGCAGGTATTGCTGAGGCTAAATTAGCCCCCATTCCTGACATCCCAGCAACTGCCAGAGAAACAAGTTGAATTTTTGCTTTCATGGCTAAAAAACACAGTTTTATTTCAGCTAATGACAATTTTATAGTGGCTGCCACCTCCCCCTCACTTTCGCATCCCACCTCCGACAGTTCCCGGAAGTCATTAAGAATGTGTTATAAATATTGAGATTCATTAAGAAATATTGCTCAAATGCTTCTTTCCCCCTCTGGCACCAGCAAACTCAAAGAATCTTTAAAAGAAAAAGTATTCTTTGGGAATGAGCCAACCCCCGAACTCATAGCCATCTTACTGATTTACTTCGTCCAAGGCATTCTAGGACTAGCCCGCTTAGCCGTCAGCTTCTTTCTCAAAGACGAACTCGGCATGAGTCCGGCAGAAGTTTCGGCAATGCTGGGCGTCGTCGCCCTGCCTTGGATTATCAAACCCGTGTACGGCTTCATGTCCGACGGCTTGCCGATATTCGGCTACCGCAGACGCCCTTATATCGTCCTCTCCGGGCTGCTGGGAATGTCAGCATGGGTGAGCCTCGCAACAATTGTACACACACCGCTTGCAGCTACAGGCGCGATCGTCCTGAGTTCCATCTCCGTCGCCGTCAGCGACGTAATTGCCGACTCGCTGGTAGTCGAAAGGGCCAGAAAAGAATCCGTTACCGACGCCGGTTCCCTGCAATCCTTGTGTTGGGGCACTTCAGCCCTCGGCGGATTAATTACCGCCTACCTCAGCGGTTCCCTGCTGCAACACTTCAGCACCCAGACTATCTTTTTAATCACCGCATCTTTCCCGCTAATTGTATCAGCAACAGCTTGGTTAATTGCCGAAGAAAAAACCAACAAAAGAACAGACTTTGAAACGGTCAAAGACCAACTAAAACAACTGCGGCAAGCTGTTACCCAAAAAACAATTTGGCTGCCCGCGGCCTTTCTCTTCCTCTTGCAAGCCACCCCAAGCTCAGACTCCGCCTTCTTCTTTTTCACCACCAACGAATTAGGCTTTCCACCAGAATTTCTCGGCCGAGTGGGCCTCGCTACCAGCATTGCCGCCCTCGTCGGCGTCTGGCTGTTTCAGCGCTTCCTCAAAACAGTTCCATTTCGAGTAATTTTTGGCTGGTCAACGCTCATTGCCACTGCTTTGGGCATGACTACTTTATTATTAGTAACTCATGCGAACCGAGCTTTAGGAATTGACGATCAATGGTTCAGCATCGGAGACAGCCTGATCCTGACAGTAATCGGAAAAATTGCTTATATGCCGGTGCTGGTACTCTCCACCCGCTTGTGTCCTCGAGGCGTCGAAGCAACTTTATTTGCGCTGCTGATGTCAATCACAAATTTAGCAGGACTTTTGTCCCACGAAGGCGGTGCACTTTTGACCCACTTGCTAGGAATTACCGATCGCAATTTCGATAACCTCTGGCTGCTAGTCATCATCACAAACCTGTCCACACTTCTGCCCCTACTGTTCTTAAATTGGCTGCCCGGCGAGAGTACAGAAAGCAGCGATCCAAACTATCAAAAGTCTCTCCCCGTATTAGAACCCGAACCGGGCAGTTCCAAACCAGGCGGACAGCATTTCATGCCCGAATACTTTCCCGACTTAGTACCCGCAGTAAGGTCACAAAGGCGCACTGTAGAGAGCAAATAAAGGCAGGCATACACGGATTTTGAGACTGAATTTAACTGTGTTTCCCAATTCTGGGACTTTCCTTCTCTCTGCGCCCTCTGTGTTCTCTGCGGTTAAATCAATAAAAGCTTATTAGACCCATGCAAAAATTACAGAGTTTCCCACCTCAAACAGCCGCCCAAAACCTATCATACGATCGCGCAGACTGGCAGCGCGGCTACGAATCCCAACCCAACGAATCCGACTACTGGATTGATAACATAGAAGGCGAAATTCCCGCCGGCTTGCAAGGCACATTCTTTCGCAACGGGCCCGGATTGTTGGATGTCAACGGCCAGCGCATTCACCACCCGTTTGACGGCGACGGGATGATTTGTGCGATCGCCATATCCGAAGGCCGCGCCCATTTCCGCAACCGATTCATCCGCACAGAAGGCTATATCGCCGAACAAAAAGCCGGAAAAATCCTCCATCGAGGCGTTTTTGGCACGCAGAAACCGGGCGGCTGGCTAGCGAACATCTTTGATGTCAAAATCAAAAACATTGCCAACACCAACATCATTTATTGGGGCGACAAACTGCTAGCACTTTGGGAAGCAGCAGAACCCTACAGACTCGACCCCCGCACCCTAGAAACACTCGGCTTAGACACCCTAGACGGCATTTTACAACCCGGTGAAGCCTTCGCTGCCCACCCCAGAATTGAAAAAGGGAAAAATGGAGCAGGAGACAGATTAGTAAACTTTTCTGTCAAGCCGGGTTTGTCGAGTACCATCACGATTTACGAATTCGACGAAAGCGGCAAACTTTTGCAGCGTCACGCCCATGCAATACCGGGTTTTGCCTTCCTGCACGACATGGTAATTACCCCGAATTACTGCATATTCTTCCAAAATCCCGTCAGCTTCAATCCGCTGCCTTTCTTCTTAGGATTTCGGAGTGCAGCCCAGTGCATTAAATTTTCGCCCAACCAGCCAACGCAAGCAATTTTAATTCCCCGCAACGGCACTGACGAGGTGAAGATATTAGAAACTGAACCTTGTTTTGTCTTCCACCACTGCAACGCATGGGAAGAAGCAGGCGAAGTTTTTGTAGATTCAATTTGTTACGACTCATTTCCGAGTGTAGAAGCAGACGGCGATTTTCGCGAAAGCGATTTTGACAGCATTCCAGCGGGCGAATTGTGGCGCTTTAAGTTAAATTTGCAAGACAAAACCGTGCAGCATCAAGTTGTTGAAACTCGGTGTTGCGAGTTTCCGACTCTGCATCCCAATAATGTCGGACAACCTTACCGATATCTTTACATTGGTGCTGCTGATGCTCCCAGGGGAAATGCTCCTTTGCAAGCTATCCTCAAAATTGATTTCGTGACTGGTGAAAGGCAAATGTGGAGTGCGGCGCCCCGAGGTTTTGCGGGGGAACCAGTGTTTGTTCTCCGTCCCGATGCTGTGGCTGAGGATGACGGCTGGCTGCTGCTTTTAATGTATGATGCAGCTAATCATCGATCGACCTTAGTGATTTTAGATGCTCGCGACATCACCAAAGGGCCCCTCGCGCGCTTGCATTTAAAACAGCACATTCCCTACGGTTTGCACGGTTGTTTTACACCAAATGTACTGCTTCCTATCGGTTCGTAGTTGCGCTACTATGGGCGGGCTCTCCTGCCCACCCCACAAGAAAGAAAATTGAACTCTTGTGGAA
>NZ_JAUBTO010000146.1:10125-19369 GCF_036702495.1 Microcoleus sp. C2D2
CAGGCATCTTGCCTGTTGCGATGCCCACCCCACAAGAAAGAAAATTGAACTCTTGTGGAACAGGCATCTTGCCTGTTGCGATGCCCACCCCACAAGAAAGAAAATTGAACTCTTGTGGAACAGGCATCTTGCCTGTTCCTGAAAATGGTGCAAGATGTCAGTTTTCACCGATTTTAGCTATGAGACACAAGTTTTAACCCCTGACGGACTGCCGGACTCGCTCCCGGGGAGACAGCGGGAAATACTAACAACTAATCAAAAGATAAAATATCTATAATAAATGCAAACGGTTAACAAATTTAATCTCAAAAAAATACTTATTTTAATTGGCAGTATCGCCGTAATTTTTGCAATTATTTTATCTATTTATTCTCACAATGCTAACGCCCAAGAGCCTTACAAGCCCTCTCCCGAAAGGGCTTTAGCCTCCAAAGGCTTGGTTGAAGTCAAAATGACGGTAATTGCAGTTGATCCCATTAAAAATGAATTAGAAAGCCGCTTGCAGTTTGAACTCAAAGGTATCTATAAAAAAGGGCCTACTTACCCGGCTCAAGACTTATTAATGACAGTTAACGGCGCAAATGTACAGGATTCTGAAATTACCTTTAAAGAAGGCAAACCGATGATTGTCCCTGCATTAAAATTTAACTTAGTCAAGGGAAAAATTAATAATTATCCGTTTGACAAGCACATTGCCAAAGTAGCGATTTCGATCGACCCGCTGGCTTCGATTGGTAAAAAGTTTGCTCCGTTTCAACTAAATCCCGTGCCGCTAGAATTTAATTTTCATGCCGATGTTCCCGGTTTTGACATCACTTATAAGCCGCAGGAAGAGAATTCATCTATCTTTATTTATATCGATGTTTCTGCAAGTCGCTCAATCCCGGTGAAATTCTTTGCCTTAGTGATTATTGTGATTATGTGGGTGCTGTCAATTATGGCGCTTTTGCTAGCATTAAAAGTGATGAAATCGGGCAACTTGCCGGAAGTGGGAATGCTGAGTTGGACTGGTGTGATGCTGTTTGCTTTTCCCGCTATTCGCAACGCTCAACCGGGGGTGCCGCCGGTGGGAACGGCAAGCGATTTTATTTCGTTTTTTTGGACGGAAATTATTGTTGTGGTGGCGTTGGTGATTATCGGTAGCTGTTGGTTGAAGCGGTATCATCCGCCAATTGAATGATTTGAGATTTGAGATTTTACAGTTCTGGAGGTACACACTCTATCTGTAAGGCCCGCCGGGCCGCGCACCTTACCACTACTTGGGGCCGAGTAGACCATTTTTTTGCCTTAGTCCTATTTGAGATTTTAGATTTGAATAATTTACCCCAGAGATAAATCAGGAAGCTTGTACCCTGGATGGTTTCAATTAACAGTCAACCCTCAACAGCCAACAGTCAACAGTTAACTAAATTCAAAGATTCAATTTTTGACTTCCAAATTCTCAATATCCTTTGCGGGTACACCCAAACCGCGCAAGATAGTAAAAGCAATAATTCGATTTCCCGACGGATTGGGATGAACTCCATCTCCAGCTAACAAATTCAGAGTCTTGCCCGCGTGCTTTTGATACGTGCCGATAACTTCCCGAAAAGGCGCATTCAAATCGATAAACAAGCACTGATTCTGCAACGCAATTTCTCGCATCGCAGCAATATACTCTTGCAACCTGCGATTTTCTGGGCCGTCGAGAATCTCGCGGATAGGAGTAGGAGAAAGCAGTACAACGCGAATTTCTGCAGCTTTTGCCGCCAGCACCATTTGAGTTATTTTATCCCGATATTCTGCCAGAGGCACTCCCGCGGGCAAGTTGCCTTGCGGATAAAACTGATTTTTTTGGAAGTCGAAGAAAGCGTGCCAAACGTCGTTGACTCCGACATTAATCATCACTAAATCTGGCTTTTGGTCGATCGCATCTTTCTGGAAGCGCGCTTGCATATCAGCCGCCTTGTGACCGGAGATTCCGGCGTTGACAATTTCGATTTTGCGATCGGGATAAAGAGCACTCAGATAGCGTTCCAGCAGCCAAACGTAACCTCCGGGGTATTTTCCTGCCTCGGTGATGCTGTCGCCCACTATCACAATTTTGCGCTTGCCGGCGAGTACGTTCTGGATTTCCGGGGCCGGCGTTGCTCCGAATACGCATTCTTTAAACATGGGAATTAAGGAGTGAGGAATGTTGAAGACGAGAACAGCAGCTATTACGGCGAGGGCAAGTCTGATTAACACTTGCCGATTCGGGAGTTTGGGACGGGGCGATTCCCTTCGGGATAGCTTCGCTTGACGCGCATTTGCAGACATAAGGAAGAAGGAAGAATGAATAAGAGCCTATTTGAGGTGTCTCCTCACTTTAATCCTAGATTTTAGCCTGAGTCTTCTGAGAGTGAGCCTATAATCGCACAGGTCCTTAGTTTTGCCAAATTGTGACGCTCTGCTTTTTTGGCGATCGCGTATGTTTTACTTAGCACAGTGCGATCGGAGGTGATTGGTGTGCGATCGAGTTGGGGTTGTGGGAGTGGTGGTTTATACATAGGTTTTACGACCAAGGAGGAGATGTGCCCATTGGCTGGTAAATTAAGGGTTAACAGAATTTGAGAGTATTACTTATGAGAAAATGCCGGGTAGTAGCCTTGATTGTCAATTTAATAATTTTGGGTTTTTGTTTACCTATTGCACAACAATCTAAACGATACCCTACTGAGAATGAATAGCAGCAATTAATGAATCAGTAAGGAAAAGAAAAAATCAATGAGTATAAAAGTAACTACAGAAAGTGCGTAGGGAAGGGTAGAGCAGGTATAGAGACGATAGCAATTATTGAGCTTGCTATTTAATATCTTGAATATCTTGGCGATCCAAACGCGGCAAGAGAACTTTTGGAAGTTTATGAAACTGGTCAAAATATTGAATATAATACCCAAAATAATACTCAAAATAGTGAATATAATACCGAAAAACAAAATCAATTACAGGATGCTCATTCTCAATAAAATACTTCGTCTGGGTGTGGATGTATCATAAGCTGCTACGCATCTCAATTGAATACAGAGACGGGCAGGATGCCCGTCCCACAAGAATTGTATAAAAATTGACTGTCTAATTAGATGCACAGCAGCTTACTACTGATAATGATGTTTATTTTATTTGCTTCTTTTAATTCAAATAAAGACGCCTATGAGCAACATCAAGATGACCCTCCAGCAGCACAACCATATAATTACCCTGGTCAATAAATTTCGTTTTTGCGATCGCATCTATCGCCCGATCGCTCAAAATAAAAAATGTAAAATTAAGATTGTACCGCTCGATAACAGAGCGCAAAGGTAAGCGAAGCCGATGCCGCAAGCGCCGCAGCCGTCCGAACATGATTCCAGAACGTCCATTCGGTAAGGTATCTAGCCCATAGGCCCGCACCGTCAGTGCTGCTCGGCTCGACAGTCGCCAGCGCATCATTTAGTGGCACATTGAACGCGATCGTCACTCCTACAGTACCGACAAGATAGAGGAGACTGCCAAGGAGTAAGTAAGAGGCACCGGGTTGATGCCACTTTAACAGCGAGGAGATAGCCAGAAAGATGCAAGCTGCTGCAGTTCCGAATAGCGCCGTCATAAATAACGGATTAATCGCCGTTATATTGATGGCTTGCATGGCGGCAATACCCTGTGCTGGTTGGAGTCGGGCAAGGGCTTTCATCACAAACGTCGAGAAGGCGAAGAAGACTCCAGCCATCAGCCCGCAGCCTAGTGCCGAGAAAAGCTTCAATGTCAAAAGCGAGTAGTCAACCATTGCCATAAAACCTCCTGCGAATTACTGTCCAATGCCTTGTTAGTGCATTGTGTCATTGCATTTTTAACCTCGATCTTGAGCCGAGAAACTTGACGTAAAGTGGATAGGGTGGAAAGCAGACCGCAAATAAAAGTTAAGTTTTCAACCACTACCAGGCTATTATTAAGAGCTAAAGGCAATCTAGCAGAGATTTAAGGACTAAATCACTTACAACTAAAAAAATGTGGCTGATTTTGATAGTCAATGCTATACTACTTCGCAGTAGCTAAAAGCTGAGAATTCCAGCGCTCCCTGCTTGACAAAAAACAAGTGTTACTATTCAAATTTAGCACTCATAGACACCGACATTAATCATCACTAAATCTGGCTTTTGGTCGATCGCGTCTTTCTGGAAGCGCCCTTGCATATCAGTCGCCTTGTTACCGGAGATTCCGGCGTTGACGATTTCGATTTTGCGATCGGGATAAAGAGCACTCAGATAGCGTTCCAGCAGCCAAACGTAACCTCCGGCCTATTTTCCTGCCTCGGTGATGCTGTCGCCCACTGTCACAATTTTGCGCTTGCCGGCGAGTACGTTCTGGATTTCTGGGGGCGGCGTTGCTTTGGATACGGATTCTTTAAACATGAGAATTAAGGAGTGAGGAATGTTGAGGGCGATAACAGCAGCAATTACGGTGAGGGCAAGTCTGATTAACACTTGCCGATTCGGGAGTTTGGGACGGGGCGATCGCCCATTGGGAGATATTACGCAGTTTCCTACTAAAAGTCTAACTATAGCAATCCTAAATCATTTGTGAATTTCTTACTCCCTCGGGGAGGGTTGGGGTGGGGTAAAAAATTTACTACTCCTGCAAGGATTGCTATATTTATGCCTGCCATAATATTATCCATTTTGGGGTTTTTTGTCACTTATTTCAATAAGTCAGTCCTGGACGAACAACAACCAGGTTTTGACGCCAAATCCGAAGTTATCAGCCTGAACCCAGAAACCTGATTGTTGAGCCAGTATGCGGAAGTTTTATAAGTCAAATTACTGATGTTTTTGTCGCCCACATCTCTCGGTGTAATTGGCCTCACAAAAAAAATAGCAAAAATTCACAGGATTTTTGCTACTTAGAGCACAACTTGAGAAGGGAAGCGGGGTTTATAATATTGATAAGTTCAGGAAACAAGTTTTCATGCGAGGTTAAAACAATGGTAGCAAATTCAAATTTTTTATATCCTAAAAATCGCTATTACGGTGAACTAAAGCCAGAGAATTTGGTATTTAATGCGAATTTACAAGAGTTTTCTCAGCGGGTGGGTTACATCACCTGCTTGACATCTAACGGTAAAATCTCTGTGGAACAGGCATTTACTCAGATCGAAACACTCTGGGAAGAGGTGGAAAAGTCGAAAACGCAGTTGGGAATCGGCGAAAATCCATTTTCAGCTTGAATAATTAGCGGTTGGCTTTGAGGTTGGTTTACCCACCATTGATGCCGATCGATTATTCCACAGCTTAAGATGAAAAAGTAGCTAGTGGCGATCGACCTTTTTGCCTATGAGTTCCGATTTATTGCCCCTCCTTCCCAAAGTATCAATCGGCCGCCGCGCAGCGGCCTTGTGCATCGACGGAATCGCAGTTTGGCTGCCCAGTTTGCTTCTGGGCACTAATGCGATCGCCCAAACCATATTTTTTGTTTTGCTGTGGCTGATCCTGCGCGTAGCCATCGTCAGGAAAAACCAAGGTCAAAGTCTCGGGCGCTGGGCTTTGGACATGAAAATTGCCGATACCCGATTCCAACGGACTCCCGGAGTGCAAGAACTGTGCAAGCGCGAGGCATTGCTGGGCATTTGCGCCGGCTTAGCCTTCGCAGGTATAGCTGGGCTCACATCTACCAACGCCGCCGTCTTGCTGCTGATGCTGCCCCTGGCGATCGACTGTAGCGTTGCCCTCACCTCCGCCGAAAGGTTTCCCCAAGCTTTCCACGATCGCATCGGCGGGACGATCGTCGTCGGAACCCGCCGCGGCTACTCCCTCGACATCAAAGTTAGAAGATTGCTTGACCAAGTGCAGAGCAATGTGAGAAGATAATAAATTGTGTTTAAATTAGTCGAAATTTATTTAGAATTATGGCTAAAGGCGTCCGCATCATAATTACTCTAGAGTGTACTGAGTGCCGAACAAACGCGAGCAAACGCTCCAAAGGCGTGTCTCGGTACACCACCACCAAAAACCGTCGCAACACGACGGCGCGGCTGGAACTCAAAAAGTTCTGCCCCCATTGCAACAGGCACACTGCCCACAAAGAGATCAAGTAGTGATTAGTCATTAGTCATTAGTCATCAGTCATCAGTTGTTGGCAATTGATATTGAACCCGCCCAAAAACGGGTAAAAGCCCCCGACAATCCTGAGTGGAGAACGCAAAATTTTAGAGGAAGGTTCAAGATCCCAGATTCATTTGTGGAGTAAATCTAAAATCTAAAATCTCAAATCGACTGACCCACAAAAAGCAGATAACTAACAAATGCTTTCCTGACGGCTAGCAACTAACGGCTAATAACTAAAAACTAAGTCAACAGTCAACAGTCAACAGTCAACAAACAACAAACCATGACTTACTTTCGCCGGCGCGTGTCGCCCATCAAACCAGGAGACCCGATCGACTACAAAGATGTCGATTTGCTCAAAAAATACGTCACAGAACGCGGTAAAATATTGCCCCGCCGGATTACCGGTTTGACGGCAAAACAGCAGCGAGACCTGACCAGAAGTATCAAAAGAGCAAGAATTGTAGCTTTGATGCCCTTCGTAAACCAAGAAGGTTAACAGGATTTGGGATTTTGGGTTTTAGATTTTGGACTGGATAAGACTGGCGCGAAAACAACGTCTTTCTGCCATTAAGAGTGCAGCAAGAATGCAGCGAAATTATCGCGAAATAGGGTTAAGAGTCGCCGCAGCGCAAGTCTTAATCAAAAGAAAAAAGTTAAAAAATAAAGAAGAAAAAGAACAACTTTTTAGATTTTAACTTTCACAATTGACCAGGAAAATTGCCAAAATCCAAAATCTAAAATCGCAAAGTCGAAACTCGATAAGTGGCTATTGTAAAAATCCAAAATCTCAAATATAAAGCTGGCAAGTGGAGAAGGGAACGTTAGTAGAATTTAGAGTGCACGGCGACCGCCGTCTGGCAGTTGCCGATCGCCCCGATGGCAAGAAAAACTGGGTCGTGGTAGACGAAAACGGTCAACCGCACAGCATACCGCCCAAACAAATCAGCTACGAAGTAGTCGGAGAAACTTACAAACCCTCCGACATTCCCAAATTTCTCAAAGAAGTAGAAGCCTACTCAGATCCGTCGAGTTTGGAAGTAGCTTGGGAACTCCTAGTCGGCGACGGAGAAACGACAGATCCCGAATCCCTGGCAATGCTGCTATTTTCCGATAGCAGTGCGGCCCAGTGTTACGCGGCTTACTGTTTGCTATCAACAGACAAATTGTATTTCAAACAAAAGGGCGATCGCTACGAACCGCGATCGGCCGCCCAAGTAGCCGAAATCAAACACCAGCAAGAAGTAGAACAGCAGCGACACCAAGAATCCCAAGGATTTTGGGAGCGAGTCAAACAGCGGCTGGCAGGAAAAAATGTAGATTGGGAAAATAGCGACAGAACTCGCCTCGACGCCCTAGAACGCTTTGCCCTCCTCGGAGAAGAAGCAACGCACCGCACCCCGGCCTTAGAAACTTTAGCCAGCTTAGAACGTTCCGAAAACCCCGAAGCAGCATTTGGGCTCCTAGTCGATCTCGGCCTGTGGACCAGCCACGAAAACCTGTTTTTGCGG
This sequence comes from Microcoleus sp. C2D2, assembly GCF_036702495.1. NCBI lineage: Bacteria > Bacillati > Cyanobacteriota > Cyanophyceae > Oscillatoriales > Microcoleaceae > Microcoleus > Microcoleus sp. C2D2. Next base: position 17,735 of record NZ_JAUBTO010000146.1, read on the forward strand.
CGCAGCCAAATTCCCCTACAATTCTCCGCAAAGGTATTAGAAGTGGCCCAACGCTGCCTAGAAAATCCCCCAACCGACTCGGACACAAATCGTCTCGATTTAACTCACCTCAAGGTTTACACGATCGACGACGAAAGCACCACCGAAATCGACGACGGCCTCAGCTTAGAATTCCTCGAAAACGGCCAGCAGCGGATCTGGATACACATCGCCGATCCCACCCGCTTGCTTTCCCCCGGAGACGAACTCGACCTCGAAGCCAGAAAGCGTACCACTACAGTTTATCTGCCCACGGGAATGATTCCCATGTTTCCCCCGGCTTTGGCAACCGGGCCGATGAGTTTAATTCAAGGCAAAGAGTGCAGCGCGCTCAGCTTCAGCGTCACCTTAGACGAAATCGGCGCGGCTCAAGATTACAGCATCCACATCAGCACCATAAAACCCACCTACCGCTTGACATACGATGACGTAGACGAAATGCTGGAGTTGGGAATCGAAGCAGAACCGGAAATAGCAGCGATCGCCTCAGCAGCAAAACGGCGGCAAAAATGGCGGGAAGCCCAAGGCGCAATCAGCATTTTCATGCCCGAGTCCATCATTAAAGTCAACGGCGACGACATCAAAATCCACGTCATCGACGACTCCACAGCCCGGATGCTAGTAGCCGAAATGATGATTTTAGCCGGGGAACTAGCCGCCCGCTACGGTCAAGCTCACAGCCTGCCCATACCCTACCGCTATCAGGCACAGCCCGAACTCCCTCCCGATGAAGAACTGCTGGCCGTGCCCGCAGGCCCCGCCCGCGCTTGCGCCGTGCGCCGCTGTATGCCCCGCAGCGAAATGGGCCTCACCCCGGGACGCCACGCCGGCTTGGGTTTGGAATTATACACTCAAGTTACTTCCCCGATCCGCCGCTATACCGACTTGCTGGCTCACTTCCAAATCAAAGCCCACCTGCGGGGCGAACCGCTGCCTTTTACGGCCCAAGAAATACAGGACATTGTGATGTGTCTCGGCACCGCAGTTAAAGAAGCATCCACCGTCGAACGCCAAACTAACCGCTATTGGGGATTGGAATATTTGCGGCGCAACCCGGATGAAGTTTGGGAAGCTTTAATGCTGCGCTGGCTGAGGGAAGACAGCAATCTCGGATTGATTTTATTGGAAGATTTGGGTTTAGAATTGGCAATGCGATTTGGTCGATCGGTCGCCATAGGCGATCGGCTAGAAGTCAAAGTCACACACTGCGATCCGCGATCGGATGTTATTAACTTCCAGGAAATGATCTTTGAAGCCGCACAATAGGATTTGAGATTGGAGATTTGAGATTTTATACCAATTTAATGTGAAGTTGCACATATCTCGATCCCCCTAAATCCCCCTTAAGAAGGGGGACTTCGATCGGGATCTTGTCCCCCCCTTATTAAGGGGGGCTAGGGGGGATCGGATTCTATGCAGCCTCATAAAAAATTGGTATTAGATAGGGGCTTTAAGATGATTTATATCCTCTATTCCTATGTGTTCTCTGCTGTTAAGCAAAAAAATTAGGTATCTATTTATATAGCAATCCTAAATCATTTGTGAATTTCTTACTCCCTCCCCTTGGTAAGGGGAGGGCTGGGGTGGGGTAAAAAA
>NZ_JAUBTO010000147.1:0-19364 GCF_036702495.1 Microcoleus sp. C2D2
TTGAATGTAACATTACTGCTACCCCCATTCACAGTCAAATCGCTGCTGCCGTCTACAGTATTATTGAAAGTAATGTCACTGCCGGAGAGAATGGGATTATTAGCAATTGTCACTGCATCTCCGTAGGTTTGGCTGCCGGTTGTAGTGACATTGCCATTAAGTTTAGTTGTGCCACCTAAGTCGGTTGTTAAACTTTGGGCATTGACAGTGCTCGCGAAGCTAGTCGTGCCGCTACTGTTGGCAGCGATCGCACCGAATGGAGTTGTGCTGTTGCCGATCGCACCTGTGGTGAATGCAATATTACCAGTACCCGCTGTTAAAGTGAGATTTGGACTGTTAGCAGTGGTGCTGTCAACTGTATTGTTAAAAGTAATATCGCCAGCACCTGCACCTGTGTTGAAAGAAACATCATTTGTCAGAGTAACGGGACTGTTGAAACTAATATTATCGTTAGTAGTGGTAATGTTGGATGCTATATTAACCTTGCCTGTACCGCTTTGAGTAAATTCTCCATCCAGCACTAAATTTGCCGCTGTAGCAATATTCAAGTCGCCGCTATTATTGACTGTAAAATTTCCATTATTTAGCGTTGTGACTGGATTGTCGATCGCAAAATTTGTGCCTGTCAAGTTAAGGCCGCCCGCAGCATTGGTTGTCACTGGACCCTTGAATGCAGTTGTACCCGTACCTGCTGTCTGAGTAATACTATTAGCTGTAATTGCCGCTGTTTGTACGTCGCTAGCACTATTTATTTGGAGATTGCCGATCGGAATTGGATTGCCGACCTCTCCCTTAACGGTAATATTGCCAGTACCTGCTGTGAGAGTTAGATCTTGATTGTTAGCAGTTGTACCGTTGAGGGTGCTGCTGAAAAGAATACTGCCACCACCGGCTGCACCTGTGTCAACCAAAACATTATTTTGAAGGGTAACAGGCCCGTTGAAAGTGATGTTTTGATCGATTGTGGTAATCGGCCCATTGAGTGCGATCGTACCGATGTTGCTAGTGAGGGTGATATCTCCCGAACCCGACGCAGTTATATTGCCGGCGGTGATGTTTTGATTCGCTGTCAGTGCAATCGAAGCGTTATCAAGTCCAGTGAGACTCCCACCAGGCAAAATTGCGATCGATCCAGCCCCTTGTGGAGAGCGAATTGTCACGGGCTCTTGGAATGTCAGAGGTGACTCGATGGTAATTGCGCCGCTGCTGTCTGTCCGTCCAATCGCGATCGATTTAAAGCCATTGTCCAGGCGATTGAATAGCCCAGTCATATCCAAGGAGTCAGATCGATCGGATGAGACCCCAAGTGCGATCTTTAAGTCAGGCCTAAAGGGTTGAAGTACCAGATCGCCCGTACCCGACGAGGAAAGGCCGATTATATCAATTTCATCTGAGGTAATGGTGAGGCTGTTGCTACCCGCTACAAATCCATTATTTAAAGTAATCCTGCCGGTTTCCAGACCTGTTGTACCAGGTTTATTCGCGGTAAAATAAACATTATTTGTGGATACATTATTGAACTCAACAGGATTTTCAAAACGTATGTCACCATTAGTGGCGGTCAAATCACCTGAGATAGTGACTGTACCCGTAGCAAGAACATTTTGAATAATACTGGCGGCTGTAATTGCCTTTGTTTGTAAGTTGCCCGCACTGTTAATTTTGAGGTTGCCTAGAGGAGTAACGCTGCCGGCATCTCTACCAAATGTAATATTGCCACTACCTACTGCTAGGGTCAAATCTTGACTGTTAGTGTTAGTAGTTGTGCCATCGACAGTTTCTTGAAAAAGAATGTTACCGGCACCTGTACCTGTGTTGAGATTGACTTTATTTTCGACCGTAACAGGGCTGTTGAAAGTAATATTTTTATCGCTTGTAGTAACGTCTGCGCTTAGAGAAGTAGCTCCGTTAAATGTAATACCACCATTGGCTTTAATTGGCCCGTTAACTGCGATAGACCCCGTACCAGTTGGAGGCTGGATTGTCGTCGGGGATTGGAACGTAACGCCAGCGGGGTCAACGGCGATCGCCCCCGTCCCATCCGCCCGCCCGATAATGAGTTGGGAAAACCCATCTAATATAGGAAACGTGACTTCTTCACTGCTGAGATTCAAACGGGCGTCCGTCATATTACCACCAACACTAATATCTAAACTGGGAGTAAGCGGCTGCAACTGGATAGTCCCAGTACCCTTAACTTGAGTTTGTGGTGATAGTTGAATTGAATCGCCCGTCAAAGTGACATTGCCGCCTAAAGGCGCATCAATCACACTGCCGATGAGGTTAATGGAACTGTAGCTAGCCTTTCCCGTGAGGCTAATATTGCCTTTTCCCGTAGCTTCCACCGTGGTCGTCGATTCGCTCGAGTCCAAAGTAATGCCGTCGTTGTTAATTGATGTCCCTAAACCGGTACCAATTAAAGCAATATCTCCATTCTCCGATCGTACCGTGCCTGAGTTGAGCCGGATCCCGGAATTAGTCCCCGTCCCTGCACTGCCCGTCCCCGTCAACGTCACCTTTCCGAGCTGTGCAGTTTGGATTGTAGCATTACTATCTACATATATACCCTCGTTGGAAGTCCCAGTCCCACCACCAGTACCAGTCAGAGTGACATTTCCAGAGGACGCTTCCACTGTGGCGCCCAAAACGGATATTCCTTGACTGCTATCAATCCCATTATTGCTGCCAACACCGCTTAGAGTCAGATTCCCGGTGCCTGTGGATTCCACCGCCCCGAACGTCATCGAAATGCCCGTGTTGTTGTCCTCGGTCCCCTTACCTGTTCCAGTTAGGGCGATATCTCCATTCTCCGATCGTACTGTACTGCTCTCAATAGATATCCCTTGATTGGAGCTCGTCCCATTTCCCCCAGTTCCGGTGATGGTGACAGTCCCGTTCCCCGGCGTTGACTGCACTGTAGCGGTGTCTATGCTAACGCCGGTGTTATTGAATTCTTTCCCCGCACCCGTGCCAGTCAGGCTGACATTTCCACCAGCCGATTGGACAGTGCTGGTGTTAATAGATATCCCTTTATTATTATATGTCCCGTTCCCGCCAGTACCCGTGAGAGTAACATTTCCTGCCCCGATCGATTCCACTATGCTGTTATCACTAATCTCAATCCCGTTGCTGTCGTTTCCAGTTCCGTTACCAATCCCAGTGAGACTGACAGCACCATTGGTTGAAATCACCTTAGATGTGTTTGTAACAATAATACCTTCATTGCTACCTTGATTGCTGCCGGCTGTCGGGTTCGTGCCAGTTCCAATCATGGTAATACTACCTGTTCCCGTTGATTCCACCACAGCACTGGAGAACAGATAAATGGCTTCTCCACTCCCGTTACCGCTACCAGTCAAGGTGATATCGCCGTTCACTGAACTTATCGTAGGCCCACGCAAAACTATTCCCGAACTATTAACACTGCCACCGTTAGTTCCATTGAGAGTAATATTCCCACTTCCAGTAGTTTGTAGTGTGCTACCATACAGAGCAATACCGAAGTTGGTTGCCGCATTTCCTGCAACACCATTCAGGTCAATTTTTCCACCTCCGGCATTAATTGTGCTGTCCTCGATCTCGATTCCAATCCCGAACGTAGCACCCCCCTGACCATTCCCCAGGAAATTGCCACCATTAGTATCGATCGTCGAAGCCTGAATCTGGAGGCTACCACCATTTTGATCGCTATCAGCATTGAGAGTAATATTGCCTCCCTGAGTTGTGATATCGCTGTTAACCTGAATATTATTAGCAGCATTGAGAGTAATATTGCCTCCCTGAGTTGTTGTGATATTGCTGTCAACCTTAACATTAATATCATAATCAGCATTGAGAGTGAGGGAATTACTATTAGCCCAAACAACAGGTGCGCTGACTGTAATATCACCTGGATTCGGAGAATTCGACGCAGTAGAAATAGTAACATTTCCCAAACCTAGCTGATTTTGCAGCGTCACATTCTTAATCGTAGAAGTACCAGCCGAGGGCGTAAATGCTCCCGCTGCTAAAGTGCCGCCTGCATCCCCACCTGCGCTAATAGTGATATCAGTAGGATCTAACAATAAGGTGCCAGCAATCCCAAAGGTCGATCGCAAATCCACCAATCCTTGAAAATCCAGCGATTGCTTTCCCGACACTTCCGCAAAGCCGCCATTCCCAGAAAACAAGCCACCTCTGGCCGTAATATTTCCCTGAAAACGAGTAGTTTCATCAGCCCAAACTATGACTCGCCCGCCCTGACCATTACTAACAGCATCAGCATTAATTGTCGAGTCGCTGCTAACAAAAGTCCGCAAAGCATTGGGCACCGTCCCCAAACCCTGATAATCTCCGCCAATCAGTACATTACCGCCGCCGTTAATCCCAGAAGCATTGATATTGCCAGCAATAACACCTACTTTCTCACCCAAGAGGTTAACGTTGCCGCCAATGTCGCCAGAGACGTTGAGAGTGCCGGATGCGATCGTAGTTCCCGCAGTTACGGGCACAGCAACATTCCCCGTCAACACAACTTCACCATTGGGATTTACCGTCAAACTCGTTGCCTGTGCCGCACCTTTTCCAGTCAGCAACTGGGGCAAAGATAACACTGGCTGCGTCCAATTGTTCGGCAGCGAGCTTTGAGTGGCTGTCGGCTGAATATCCAAGCTCAATAAATTCCCAGCTTGACTAATCCGCACCAAATTGTTACCCGGGACGGCGCTGAGGAGAATATTGCCGCTAGGCGCATTTAGCTGACCAGTATTGACAACCGTACCTCCTACCAAAGTTAAACTTTGACCTGGTGTCACCGTCAGATTGCCTGCATTAACAATGCTTCCCCCTGGCAAATTTGTCAACGCAAAACTATTCGGCGTCCCGATTAAAGTTGCCCAATTGTTATTGCCCATCGCGCTAAACCACTGATTGTTCCCAAAACCAATTCCTGTAGCCGTAGTAGCATTAAAAGAACCCGGCACGTTGAGACTGGAAGAAGGCCCGAAAATCATGCCGGCAGGATTCATTAAAAATAAATTAGAATTGCCGCCGATAACTTGAATTAAGCCATTGATTAAAGAAGGATTTCCCCCAGTAATCCTTCCCAAAATATTTTGAATATTGGGATTGGTCAGAAAGTTAGCAGTTTGACCTTCGCTGAGACCGAACTCAGTAAAACTGTGAAAAAGATTAGCCTGCTCTGGACTTAAAGACCCCCCGGAAATGTCGTAGCGGTTGCCGTTGGGAGTAACAACTGTGTTAGTGCCGTCCGCTGCGGAGGTGATGGGTTGCGCGGAAGCCGAACCCGCCGCTGCACTCAGCCAGCCAAGGATGAATAACCATCCGAGCAAAGGTAGTCTGTTGGCTGTCATTGTGTTTAAAGATTGTGCTTAAAGTACGATCGTATTTATCTCTCCTATTTTTACTCATAAAAATTCCTCATGTCAAGAGGATAGCCCTATTTTTTATTTCTGAATAAATGGGATGGGAAGCTGAAGGAAATGTATGTGTTTATAAGTAGGTAATGGCAAAAAAATATACTATCTTGTAGGGGCTAGAAAGCGTGAGTATCAAGAGATACAAGCGAGTAGAGGAATGCTCTCACCCGTCAGCCCCATGTCATGTTTATTTGTAACCACCTACTTAGCCGTTTTCAGTTAAGTGAAGTACAGATATCGGGTTGGGACACGGTAATGCCTAAGGCGTGTCAACTTAACGCCCAAACCCATCATAATAAATGTCGCTTTCCGTCAAGTTTCGCTCCGCCTCGCATCCCCCTTAAAAAAGGGGAGGAAAGAGAAGATTCCTGTCCCACCCCCTACTCTCCGGACGCGAAGCAGGCGCCGGGGGGATCGAACCCTAATCGTCAAACAGCAGATCGGTACTACGTTTGTTTGACGTGTTTGTTGACACGAAGAAGCGTAATGCCGTGTCCCTACTGTATTCAGGCGCGGGGGATGAAACTTGGTTTCTCGTTTCCACTTTCACTGCTTCCATGAGGCAATTACCTTAAGAAACCGGGTTTATGCGTCCGGGACTTTTGGCGAAAAAAAATATGAGGCCCAACGCCAGGGTTAGGGGTTTAAAATCTCGGAATATTAGTCAAAAGTACATAAATATAGATCGCCTGTTTTCCCGCTTGCTTCCAGCGGCAACAAAACTCGCTCAAATCTCTATTCGCGGCCGCTGCCGTCTTCTGCACCGGCCGCGAGCAGCTTGCAGCTAGCTTTGAGGAGCGACTGGCCCTACCGCCTAATTTCTATCAGAAAATTTATAATTTTTAGATGATATTTACCCAAATTTCAGCAAGCGGGAGTAAAATTTTTATTTATATTTGAAAAACGCCAATATTTGCAAGTCTTGGACTCAACAGTAGACGGTTACCGAAACGGAGTAAATGTAGTAGGTTAGAAGTCTAGGCAGGAGAAAAATATTGCAGTTCCACATTAAACTGTGGCAATCTGGTGTCTCTGAAAGCTCTTGGAAAAAGCACTCATTTACTCAAAAACACACTGATAGTGATATCCGTCTGTAGATTCACTCTTAGTGGAGTCTATTCTGTAGGTTTGACGATCGCCCTAAATATCGCATCCAAGGCGATCGTCTATTATATTCGCGTCACGGCAACATGGGATTTCGGGCCTTACTACCTAACAATACTGGAGGAATCAGGGTTATGACTACCTTAACGCTAGTCAAAAAAACTTCTTTTAAAGTCGCCAGCTTGGCAACCACAATTTTGCTCAGCATCTGCACGCCCGTCCGAGCTTTCATGTTTGGCACCAGCGGCATCCAGTTCGATCGAGATACCAATATAAACTTTACCTTTCAAGCATCTCACGGCGGTTACCAGTCGAGCTTGTGGGTAGCCCAAGCTGACTCAGACAACACTGACTACAGCAGCATCGCCAGACTGTTTTACGAGATCCAACCCTCAGATAACGGCAGCGCCAATGAATGGGAGGGAAGCTTCGGCACCGCTGTCACCTCCGACAACGGATCCATCACCCAAACCTTCACATTTTTGAAGGATGAAATTTATGCCCTGCTGCTGTGGAGCGACATCGGCAACGGCGAAGAATTCGGGGAGTACGTCTCGTCGAGCACCTTCATGAATAGCCCCGAATGGCGGGCCGAGGACACCGGCTTCCGGAGAGATGACTGTCTGGTGACCGGCTGTCAGCAAGCCGTGTTTGGCAACTTTATGCTCGACTACAACTCCAACAGCTCATTTACAAACATCAACGGGGGTAATGGCCCAGAGCAATATCCATCCGTCACAATGACCCAACTGGCTCAGGGCATACAAATCTCCTTCGACGATGCCGGAGCATACGACCAAGACTTCCAAGACTTCACCGTGTCGGCCCAGTTAGGCCCCGAAACAATGCCCCAAGAGGCTCAGCGCAGACAAATCTCCTTGGACGATCGCCCAGGAAAGGTCATTAAATTCGACCGCTCCACCGCGTCGGGTGAGTTAACCCCCAGATCGGTCTCCGAACGAGTCCCCGAACCAGTCACAGTGTTCGGCACTATCCTGGGGATCGGGGCAATGGCTGCGGCTCGCAGGAAAAAAAAGCGAGGGCAGCAACGAGAAAAATGACTCTTAACCAGCCCCATACAAATCTAAATAGTGAGTCTGTTCAGTGGTACTCTGAGAAATAGCATTTCTAAATGTTAAGACTTTTTCCATAACGGGAAAAATAGCATCCTAACAAAGGCACTATTCATGGTATCCACTGCAGAAAAAACGAACGTAGGCTACATCACCCAAATCATCGGGCCAGTTGTAGACGTAAAATTCCCAGGCGGCAAACTGCCCCAAATCTATAACGCTCTCACGATTTCCGGCAAAAACGAAGCAGGTCAAGACATTGCCGTTACCTGCGAAGTTCAACAACTGCTCGGAGACAGCCAAGTACGTGCAGTTTCCATGAGTACCACTGACGGCTTGGTGCGCGGCATGGAAGCGGTAGACACCGGAGAATCTATCCAAGTTCCCGTCGGAATCCCAACTCTCGGCCGCATTTTTAACGTCATCGGTCAACCCGTAGACAACCTCGGCCCGGTCAATACTTCCGAAAGTATGCCTATCCACCGCAACCCGCCGGCTTTCACCGAACTCGAAACCAAGCCTTCGGTGTTTGAAACAGGGATCAAGGTGATCGACCTGCTGGCCCCCTACCGTCGCGGCGGCAAAATCGGTTTGTTCGGCGGCGCAGGCGTCGGCAAAACCGTGATTATGATGGAACTCGTGAACAACATCGCCAAGGCTCACGGCGGCGTGTCCGTGTTCGGTGGTGTGGGCGAGCGCACCCGCGAAGGTAATGACCTCTACAAAGAAATGATCGAGTCGGGGGTTATTAACGAAGAAGACCGCAGCAAGTCGAAAATTGCTCTGGTTTACGGTCAAATGAACGAGCCACCGGGTGCCCGGATGCGCGTGGGCCTGTCGGCTCTGGCGATGGCCGAATACTTCCGCGATGTCAGCAAGCAGGACGTGCTCCTGTTCATTGACAATATCTTCCGGTTCGTGCAAGCGGGCTCTGAGGTATCGGCTTTGTTGGGTCGGATGCCTTCGGCTGTGGGATATCAGCCGACTCTCGGTACGGATATGGGCGACTTGCAGGAACGGATTACTTCGACTACCGAAGGTTCGATTACTTCGGTTCAAGCTGTCTACGTGCCTGCGGATGACTTGACTGACCCCGCGCCGGCTACGACTTTTGCTCACTTGGACGCTACAACAGTGTTGTCTCGCGGTTTGGCTGCGAAGGGAATTTATCCGGCTGTTGACCCGCTGGATTCTACGTCTACAATGTTGCAAGTTAGCGTTGTCGGCGAAGAGCACTATGGTGTTGCTCGTCAGGTGCAGTCTACTCTGCAACGCTATAAGGAATTGCAAGACATTATTGCGATTTTGGGCTTGGATGAGCTGTCGGAAGATGACCGCTTGACAGTTTCTCGCGCTCGCAAAATTGAACGGTTCTTGTCCCAACCGTTCTTTGTGGCGGAAGTGTTCACCGGTTCCCCCGGCAAGTACGTCAAGCTGGCAGACACCATTAAGGGCTTCCAGATGATTTTGGCTGGCGAACTTGACGAATTACCGGAACAAGCTTTCTATTTGGTGGGCGATATCAGCGAGGCGATCGCCAAAGCTGACAAAATGAAGGCTGACGCCAAGTAATTTTAGTCATTAGTCAGTAGTCAGCAGTCATTAATCAGTAGTTATTAGTTATTTGTTATTAGTTATTGGTTATTGGTAACAACTGACAACTGACAACTGACAACTGACAACTGACAGCTGACAACTGACAACTGACAACTGACAACTGACAACTGACAACTGACAACTGACAATTTATGACATTAACTGTGCGCGTAGTTGCCCCAGACAAAACTGTTTGGGATTCTAATGCTGAAGAAGTAATTCTGCCGAGCACCACAGGCCAATTGGGTATCTTGAGCGGTCACGCTCCAATGTTGACAGCTTTGGATACCGGAGTGATGCGCGTCCGTCCCGCCAAGGAATGGGTGTCTATTGCTCTGATGGGCGGCTTTGCAGAAATCCAAGAAAACAAAGTTACTATTCTTGTCAACGGCGCGGAAAAAGGCGAAACCATTGATAAAGAAGCTGCTCGTACTGCTTACACCGAGGCAGAAGCTCGTTTGCAAAAGGCTACTAGCGGCACTTTGCAAGAGCAAATTCAAGCCAAGCAAGCAATCAAACGCGCGAGAGCTCGTTTCCAAGCTGCCGGCGGCACGCTCTAGCTCTAAGCGTAGGAACACGGCTTTTGTATCTCTCGTTTGTATCCAAGTCTCGATCCCCCCTCAACCCCCTTCTTAAGAGGGGAGGGACAGGAGTCTTCTCTTTCGTCCCGCGGACGCGGGGGATGGGAGGGGGATATAGACTCAGGTAAAAGCGATATTTATCAAGGGTTTTAGACGATTGTTGACACGAAGAAGGGAAATGCCCTGTCCCTACTGTTTGGCTAAACTCCCGCCTCGGACAATAGAGATTGCATTGTTTCCCAAGATAACCCCTGCTGAAGATAGCGGGGGTTATTTGGATTGTAGGGGCTCTGGAGCCGATCGACACTGACAATTTTTGCTTCCTCCGGCAACACAGGAACCTCTGGATCGCTCGCGGTCGATCGCGTTAGGGAGCTGGAAAAGCCTTTAAAAATAGCAATTTCATCGAATTCGCCGTCAATTTGGGCCTTGACGATTAAAACTTCGTGCGATCGTTTTACCGTGTATTGTTCCAAGCGGCGAGCAATAGAGTCAGCCATAGCAAATCTCACTTTCCTGAAATCTGCTATAATATAGCTTAATTTTGCGGCTAATTGCAGGGATAGCCCGCTAAAATTTTATTTTTAATTTGACCTTTTTTAACAGCAGGAAGTAAGCGGACATACTATAAGTCCTGTAAAAAACTTCCGGAAGATTTTCTGACTGCAAAACCTACTTGTCCGATATTTTATGAGCCACATCAAGACTAGGTTCCAATTATCATTTTTCAGTCAAAATACTATTAAACAACGTGTTGCTTGGGGATATACGCTGCTATTCACGCTCGTTTTTTGCTTGAGTTTAGCTGTGGCAAGTTGCCAATCACAAGTAATAAATAACTCTACAGCAAAAACCCAAAATGCACCCTCAAACTTAACAAGAGTGGTAAGAATCGGCCATCAGCGTTTCGGAGCGCTGTTTTATCTAAAAGCTAAAAACTCTTTGGAAAACCGTTTAGCAAAAATGGGGTGGTCTGTAGAATGGACGGAATTTGCCGCAGGGCCGCCAATTTTAGAAGCAATAGGAAAAGGAAAAATCGATCTGGGTTATGCAGGAGTTGCGCCGCCAATTTTTGCCCAATCAGAGGGCGTACCTTTTGTTTATATTGCTAATGATTCAGCTTTACCTGGAAGCATTGGCATCATAGTTCCTCAAGATTCTCCAATTCGGACTATAGCGGATCTCAAAGGCAAGAAAATAGCAGCCACTCAAAAAACCGCAGGTCACTATTTGTTAATTCGCGCCTTAACTCAAGGCGGCTTGCAGTTAAAAGATGCCCAATTCGTCGATTTGCCTCCACCAAAAGCTCAGGAAGCATTTGTGAGAGGCGAGGTTGATGCTTGGGCGATTTGGCAGCCGTTTCTAGCTCAGTTACAGGAAACTATGCCTGTTCATTTCTTGGCTAACAGCGACGGGCTGATGAATGATAGAAGCTTCTATTTGGCAAGTCGCTCTTTTGCTAGCGACTTTCCCGATATTGTTAAAATAGTGATGGGAGAAACGCGACAGATGGCTACTTGGATAACTAAGAATCCCGAGCGAGCAGCGGAATTGATGAGCGCTCGAACCGGAATGAAAATAACCACAGCTATCAGGTTAACGAAAAGCCGCCGCTACGATTTGCTGCCAATTCAAGACAGGGCAGTTGAAGAACAGCAGCGGATTGCTGAAATTTTATTTCGGTTGGGACTGATTCCCGATCGCATTTGGATTGAAGATGTTATCTGGAAACAAAAACTAGATTTATAAAACCAGAACTTAGGCAAAGGTAACGATAAATCAACGGTTGCGATTCCGCAAGTATGAAAAATGTGCAATTTGGTGTATCCTAGAGAATGAGTTAAAACTGTTAACTGGCAGAATCAAATGTCATCAATTGCCAATCAACTGCGTTACGGTTTTGTCTCGATTGTTGTGGCAAGCGTATTGATGGCGGGAAGTACCTTAGCTTACCTCAGCTTTCGGGGACAAATAGAACAGACAAAACGGCTTCAGTACGAGCGATCGCAAGCTGCTGCTGTCCAAATCAGCGCCGAGCTGGATAACTTGCAGCGCCAACTCAATTATTTGTCAGAATTGCGCGGTTTAACAGAATTTAATGCTGAAACTCAGCGCAGCATTCTCGAAGGATTGGTCAACAGCAACAGCGCCTACGAAGTCGTCGGAATTTTTAACAGTAAAGGTCAAGTCGTACAGGCGATGTCGCCTTACGGATCGTTCTCTATATCTAGCTTGAATTTAGCTGGTATTTCGGCAGAAACACCAGTATTTTGGGAGACTTTTAGACAAACTCAAAATTATGTGAGTCCAGTAGATGTAGACCTAAAAACAGGGGTTAATGCTGTTAACTTAGCAGTGCCTGTTCGTGACAATAAAAATCAAATTGCCGGAGTATTATTTGCCCGAGTTAGTCTCAATTTTTTAACTCAAATTGCCGCCAGATCGCAAGTTGGAAAAACTGGATACAGCTACGTTCTCGACCATCGCTCGGTAGTGATTTCGGAAACCGGAAGCAAGATTAATCCCTATTTACTGCAAGATTTGAGAGGGCGATCCTTTGTGCGAGAGCTATCCAAATTAGCTTTAGCTTCGGGGATTCAATCTCCGATTGTTTATCGAGGCTTGCGCGGGGAAGAAGTAATGGGCACGGGTGCGATCGTGCGGAGGGTGCAGTGGATGGTGGTTGTAGAGCTACCTACGGCGGAAGCTTACGCTCCGGTGCGTAAGCTAATATACGTCATGGGTGCAGTTACCCTCGCCAGCGCCCTCGTCGCCGTGGGCTTGGGAGTGGCTTTTGCTCGATCGATTACAAATCCTTTAAAATCCCTAACAGCTGCAGCTACTAAAATGAGTAGCGGAATGTTTGAAACTCGGGTAAATATTGCGGCCTCTAACGAACTCGGAAAATTAGCTAATGCTTTCAACAGCATGGCCAGTCAATTGGAAGTATCTTTCAAAAAACTAGAGGAGCAAAATGCCCAATTGCAGCGACTTGACAAACTCAAAGACGAATTTTTAGCCAACACTTCTCACGAACTCCGCACCCCGCTTAACGGCATTATTGGTTTAACTGAATCTTTAATCGACGGTGCTACAGGACAATTGCCAGAACCGACTATTTACAATCTGGAAATTATTGCATTTAGCGGCAGAAGACTGTCCAATCTCATCAACGACATTCTCGACTTCTCCCAGCTGAAACACAAAAATATTGAACTACAAATCAAGCCTGTTGGCATCCGAGAAGTTGTCGAGATAGTAGTGACTCTTTGTCAACCTCTAATTGGTACAAAAAATTTGCAGTTGATTAATTCAGTCACTCCCGACCTTCCCCTCGTAGATGCCGATGAAAATCGGGTGCAACAAGTTCTTTATAACTTAATCGGAAATGCGATTAAATTTACCGAAAGCGGCACAGTTGAAATTTCGGCGAATGCGATCAGCTTGGAATCGCCGGAGTTGGCTGACAAAGAAAGTTCAGTAACAAGCCAGCTTCAATCTTTAATTCTCAGGTCAAAACTGCAAATTACGGTATCCGATACTGGTATTGGCATTGCTGAAGATAAATTAGAACGAATTTTTAAATCTTTTGAACAAGCAGACGGTTCCACTGCTAGAGAATACGGAGGAACAGGTTTAGGTTTGGCAGTTACAAAGAAGTTAGTCGAGCTGCACGGCGGCGAAATTCAGGTATCTTCAAAAGTAGGTATTGGTTCGCAGTTTACCTTTAGTTTGCCAATCTCTCAGAATCAGTATGTCGAGCGCAAGCAGTTGTCAGCAACGGTGCGGCAGTCTTTAGTTTCAAGAACCAACGATCGCCAGTTAATAACTAATGCAACGTTGGCAGCAAGTTTTAATAATAACAGTTTGCTCGACGATCGAGAAGGTCAAGAAAACAGTCTGGTGAAAATATTAATTGTAGATGACGAACCTCTGAATATTCAGGTATTGAGTAACAATTTACTTCTTGAAAACTATGCCCTTGCCAAAGCTAGCAGCGGTAGAGAAGCTTTAGCCCTTCTAGAGACAGGCTACAAGCCAGATCTAATCTTGCTCGATCTGATGATGCCGCGGATGACTGGTTACGAAGTTTGCGAGAAAATCCGGGAGAAATTCACGGCTATAGAAGTGCCAATTGTGATGCTAACCGCCAAAAATCAAGTATCTGACTTAGTGCAAGGTTTCAATGCAGGAGCCAATGATTTTTTAACTAAACCGTTTGTCAAAAATGAATTACTAGCAAGAATAAAAACTCACATCCGTCTTGCAAAAATTAATGCAGCTTACGGTAGATTTGTCCCCCACGACTTTCTGCGATTTTTGGGACACGAAAGTATTGTTGATGTCCGACTAGGCGATCAAATTCAGAAAGAAATGACAGTTTTATTTTCTGACATTCGCTCCTTTACGACTATCTCAGAAGCGATGAATCCCCAAGAAAACTTTAATTTTATCAACACCTACCTCAGCCGAGTGAGTCCGGTAATTCGCGCTCACCAAGGTTTCATCGATAAATATATTGGCGATGCGATTATGGCACTATTTCCTGAGTCGGCAGATGATGCTGTTCGCGCGGCGGTGGAAATGCAAAAACAAGTTATTATTTACAACCAGGACCGACAACTAAGGAATCATCCACCGATTACGATCGGCATCGGTTTGCACGCGGGTACTTTAATGTTGGGTACGATTGGGGAGGAAGAACGGATGGAAAGTACAGTGATTGCTGATGCGGTGAATCTCGCGTCTCGTTTGGAAGGATTGACTAAGGTTTACGGGGCGGGGATTCTAGTTAGTGACTCAATTTTAGAGCGTTTGGGCAAGCGAGAAAAATATATGTGCCGATTTGTCGATCGAGTCACAGTAAAAGGCAAAAAATCTGTCGTGTCGGTGTTTGAAATTTATGATGCAGACACAGAACAAAGCATTGAACTAAAACAGGAAACTGCTACTGAATATCAACGAGGTCTGGAGCTCTATTTTGAGCAAAATTTTACTAAAGCGCAAAAAATATTCAATAAAATTTGCGAAAGAAATCCTCAAGATAAGTTAGCAGCAATTTACTATAAGCGCTCTCTAAATAATCGAATGTATGGAGTGCCAGAAGGATGGTCGGGCATAGAAGCTTTAGATGAAAAGTAGTAAAAGTAGCATTAAGCTGAAGGCATAAATTTTTATGTGTTTATCCGGTTTTTTGTACCTGGCCTCAGTCATAATACATTTAGGCTGAAGCATTCCGCTCCAAAATAGGGAGTTTTCCTGAAAGATACGCCGTCGAGTGCGCTGCTTTTGACTTCAAACTCGAATATACTGCGGAAAGGTAGGCGAGAAATAAACTCAGTTTCTCTGAGAAATCTCAGGTTGGACAGCGATTCACGAAGAAACCAAGAATCAGGCTTTTATTGCGTAAGTTTTGTTTAAGTACAAAATGGTTTAGAATGCTTACCAGCGGTAAATCTTCCCTCCGAGTATTAACTGTGTCTTTCAAGCTAAATTAATGTTATGTCCACTCTTTCTCTCAAGCGCTTGGTGGCCAAACTTTCAGGAAAAGCGACGCTCCAAACTGTACTCATAGTTCCGTTTGTATTGCAAGTATTTGCAGCGGTGGGTATTGTGGGATATTTATCATTTAGGAACTCTCAAAAAGCAGTGAATGACCTTGCCGGTCAGTTGATGGGGGAGGTGAGCAATCGCATCGAGCAAAATTTGAGAACTTATCTGCAAACTCCGCACCAAATCAATCAAAGCAAGCTGGATGCAGTGAAACTGGGTTTTGTGAACATGAAAGACTTGTCAGCTTGGGAAAAGTATCTGTGGCGGCAAGTGCAATTATATCCTTATATTAATTTTACGTCGATCGCTAATCCAGATGGAGAATATCGCACCGGCGAAAAGATGTCGAACGGCACTTTATTGATTAACGCATCGGGCCCATCTACAGGTTTTGATTTTTATTCTTACAATACTAATAATAGGGGCGATCGCACGACAGTAGCAGCCTTGGTCAAAAACTTCGACATCCGACAGCACCCTTCCTATACCTATGCGGCTCTAGAAGCCAAACCAACTTGGAGTTCAGTTTATGTATCCTTCCTAGAACCCACCTTGATCCTCAGCGCGCTGCAACCAGTTTACAACAGCCAGAAACAGCTAGAAGGAGTATTAATTGCTGCTTTGCGTCTCGACAGTATCGGTCAATTTTTAAACAGCCTCAAAATAGGCAAATCGGGTCAAACTTTTATTATCGAAAGAAACGGCACGCTGCTGGCAACTTCCACACCCGAAAAACCTTTCCGCACCCAAAACGGTAAAAAAGAACTGTTTAAAGTTACAGAAAGCAGCGATGCAGTAACGCAAACTACAGCTAAATATTTAGAAAGTCACTTTCACAACTTGCACAAAATTACAACAGCGCAGCAAATAAATGTTGAGATAAACGGTCAGCATAAATTTTTAAAACTCCTGCCATTTCAAGACGGTAAAGGTTTAGATTGGCTGATTGTTGTCGTCGTTCCCGAAGCCGACTTTATGGAACAAATCCATGCCAGCAACCGAACTACAATGTTGCTATGTCTGGCAGCTTTGGGTATGGCAACTGTGCTAGGAATTTTCACTTCTCGCTGGATTATCAAACCTATTTTAAAATTAAAAGATGCAGCAATCGCTTTGTCTGAAGGACAATTTGACAAAACTGTAAAGCTCGCTCGCTCCGACGAGTTGGGCGTACTTGCCGCTGCTTTTAACAGCATGGCAGCACAACTGCAAGCATCTTTTACTGCCTTAGAAACTAAAAATACCGAATTGCAGCGACTGGACAAACTAAAAGACGAATTCTTAGCCAATACTTCCCACGAACTCCGGACTCCCCTCAACGGCATTATTGGGATTGCAGAATCTTTAATAGACGGTGCTACCGGACAACTGCCAGAACCCACAAATTTTAACTTAGCTTTGATTTCATCGTCTGGACAAAGATTGTCTTCTTTAATTAACGATATTCTGGACTTTTCTCAGCTCAAACACAAAACGATACAACTGCAAATTAAGCCCGTCGGTATGCGAGAAATAGCCTCTGTAATTCTCACTTTGTCTCAGCCATTAGTAGGTAAAAAAAACTTGCAGTTGATTAACTCAGTCGCTCCTGAATTGCCACCAATAGCAGCCGACGAGAATCGCTTGCAGCAAATACTTTACAACTTAATCGGCAATGCGATTAAATTTACCGAAAGCGGCAGAGTTGAAATTTCAGCCGAATTGGTAACGGGCAACGCACAATCACCGCCTAATTCCCAATTAGCCATTACTGTATCTGACACTGGTATTGGCATCCCCGAAGATAAATTAGAGCGAATTTTTGAATCCTTTGAACAAGCTGACGGTTCCACTGCTAGAGAATATGGCGGCACGGGTTTAGGGTTAACTGTTGCCCAGCAATTAGTGGAATTGCACGGAGGTAAAATTTGGGTATCTTCAACTGTAGGCGTCGGTTCCCAATTCACTTTTACTTTGCCCGTATCTGAGAGTCAGCCGGAATTTAGCAGCAGACAGCCGCGTTTAACCGAGGGATATCGCATTTTAATCACTCCTGAATTTGCCCCCGAACCATCTATAATAAATTCTCAGGTATTAGCCAAGAGCGAGTTTCGAGAAAGTGAAAGATTAAAAATTTTGGTAGTTGATGATGAGCCGATTAATATTCATGTCATCATCAACAGTCTTTCTCGAGAAAAATACGAGATCACTCAAGCGAGCAACGGCTTAGAAGCTTTAAATCTGATTCAATCAGGATTTAAGCCAGACTTAATTTTACTCGACGTAATGATGCCGCACATGACTGGTTATGAAGTGTGTCGAGAAGTCCGCAAAAAATACTCGCCTTTAGAAATGCCGATTCTGATGCTGACGGCAAAAAATCAAACTACTGACTTGGTAGAAGCTTTTAACTTAGAAGCAAATGATTATGTAACTAAACCTTTTATTAAAAAGGAATTGTTGGCGAGAATTAACACGCAAATTCGCCTTGCCAAACTGAGTGCAGCCTACGGCAGGTTTGTGCCGCACGATTTTATCAGCTTGCTGGAAAAGCCGAGTATTATTGAAGTTAAATTAGGTGAAAATCAGGAAAGAGATATGACAGTGCTGTTTGCTGATATTCGCTCGTTTACGGCGCTTTCCGAAAATATGACACCGCCTGAAAATTTTGCATTTATTAATACCTACTTGGGAAAAATTAGCCCTGCAATCAGAAGAAATAATGGGTTTATTGATAAATACATTGGGGATGCAGTCATGGCACTGTTTCCTAGATCTTCATCTGATGGCGTGCGAGCAGCAATTGATATGCAAAAAGAAGTGAATATCTACAACGAGCAGCGAGAAAAAAATGGTCTGTTTCCGATCGCGATCGGCATTGGTTTGCACGCGGGCAATTTGATGTTGGGTACCATTGGCGAGCGAGAACGGATGGAAAGTACAGTGATTGCTGATGCGGTGAATCTTGCGTCTCGTTTGGAAGGATTGACTAAGGTTTACGGGGCGGGAATTATAGTTAGCGGTGCAATTATTGAGCGCCTCGACGATCCAAAAAAATATAATTACAGATTTGTCGATCGAGTAACGGTGAAAGGAAAGAGAAATGCTGTGTCGGTTTTTGAAGTTTACGATACAGAAACAGAGCAGAGCATTGTACTCAAGCAGCAAACTGCGGAGGTTTTTCAAGAAGCTCTCAATTTTTACTACCAGCAAAAATTTGTGGCAGCCCAAAAAGTATTTCAGAATATTTTACAAATCAATCCTGACGATCGGGTAGCAATGCTGTATTTCAAACGCTCTCGCAAGTATCGAATGTACGGAGCGCCGGATGGGTGGTCTGGGGTGGAAACTTCGACGGAGAAGTAGGGCGCGCACTCGAGCGGCCTACTCTGTTTAAAATATGGTTGCACAAACTTTAAAATATAATTGTACAAAAGCCGAATTTATTCCAAGTTTTCGGGCAGACAATACCCTCAGCAACGATTTGTTGTTGCTTTTGAAAGTTGATGACTGCGTGTTGGGTTTTCGCGCCGAAGGCTCCATCAATATTTAGGGAAGCTCGGTTGGCATTTAACAGTCGCTGGAGGTCGCGGACATCCTCATTTTGGGAGACCGCATCGTTGGGTTTCAGTAGGGGAAAATAATGGCCCGAAGCTAATGAACCTGCGAATTGCGTTTGTGGTTTGCATGGTTTGATTGAGGATTAGTGGTTGGCAAGTTATTTGAACTTGCTATTCCCCAGTTGTAGCTGTGGGGGGGAGTGCTTTAACAGTCGCTTTTTATAGTGAAACTTATCTGGGATAGCTCAGAGGAGTGACATCTCGCTATCAAATCCGTTTTGTAGACAGAGTAATTGTCAAAGGCAAACGGCAGCCAATTTCTATCGATGAATTTCTCGACCCACAAACAGAGGGAGCATTTCAGTTTTGCTTTGACACTCCTAAAAAACGCTTTTTACAAAACAGAGGTGCTCCCGAAACACAGTTAGGATCGCGAATTAAATAACTTACAATTTTAATTGTTATTGTGGGATGGGCGTCCCGCCCGTCCAAAAAGGACGG